>CAZPFV010000005.1:25958-35336 GCA_964585985.1 uncultured Candidatus Saccharibacteria bacterium | reverse complement strand
ATCTTCCAAATTATTGCATTAAAAAAATAGCCAAATTCATTCCTTATTTTTTGAGACCTTATCTCATCTTCTGCCTGTGCAGCCTTCAAAGCAAGATCAACATCAGAGATACACCCCATATAAGGGCCCTCTTGTTCTATTAGTTCTTCGGGCGTAAAGGGCATAAAGTTTTCTCTTTCTGCCATAATTACAAAAACATTTAATTTACATTATACTGACACTATTTTACGACAATTTCCTTCGAAAATCAATATAATACAATAACATGTTTGAAATTAAGGGCTCCTCTTCTTCAGGTTGTTGTCTTGGGATATTATCTTAATATGTAACCTTTAGAGGTATAATATGATCTTCTTCGTATGAATTGTTACTCTCTTCCGCGAAAGTAATAGTAGAATCTTTAATAATTAGATATGGAACACTTTTTATCCCATATATTTTCTCTTCATAGCTCTTTAATTGATTATATGAATCCTCATATGAACTGTACAGCTTATGTGGATCATTCTCTAGGTCGTAACAATAGCTATATTTAAGTGCAGCACTTAATTTTTCTGTGTCCATATTGAACTCCTCAAAGCTATGCCAAGAACAGCCAGCATCACCCTCTCTATATTGAAGGAATATAATTCTTCCAGTTTGATTAAACCCTGCAATCTCTCTTGAGCTAATTTCTTTTGCTAGGGTAACAGTTTCTAATGTAGAAAGGTTGTATCCCTTTAACTCTAGGTTACACTGGGCCATATATTCATTACAGAATTCCCCAGCAAGGTAATAAAGGGAGGTTCCTTTTATCAAAAAATCATGAATAGGTGCTGATTCATCATACTCTAATTTTACTTCATTAATTTCACCAGTAAAGATATCAAATCTTTGTAAAGTAGGATTTGTACTTGAACCTAATAGGAAGTAGATGCTGGAATTAATATATTGTGGTCTTAAAGGATTAGATATTAAATGCTCATATTCATTGGAAAATAGATTCCTTGTTAATGTGTACTCTTTACCAGTAGCATCATCCTGAAAGATTATCAGGTGTGAATCATTTTTCTCTAAGAAATATATTAAACCAGTAGAATCTTCAGTTACTGTTATCTCTTCGTACTCTACACTTTCTAAAGAGTCTGGTTCTGGTACATCCTCTTCTTCTGTTGTTGGAGGGGGAGGGGTTTCTCTAAAGCGTTGAGAAGAGTTATATGAAAGGGAAAAGAGTATAACTAAGCATACTGCTACTAGTAGCATTTCAACAAAGAATACATATCTGTAATTTACTTTCTTTTTAATCTGCTCAGTAATATTTTTTAAGACTTTTGTGTATTTTCTGTAAATGTAATAGAGAAAGTGAAATATACCAAAGAATATTAATAGGGAGATCATGTAGAAACGTATGCCTGAATACGGTACCTCCATATAAAAGATTGAAAGAAAAAATATTGATAATATGAAGTATAGGGAGAACTTTTTAATATGCCAGAATGCACCAGGTTGTTTTTTAAGTTTAAGATATATTGCATATCCAAGTGTAACAGCGGAGTAAACAAGAAAGGAACCATGTAATAAGCCGATGGTTTCTCTAAGTAGATCGGTTAGATCTATTTGTAATATGTCTATAAGAGATTGGGGGAAGAGGAAAAAGAGCAAGAAAAACCCTATTATTAGTAAAGGTAAAATCAGCATTACTCTTTTTAATGATTTTTTACCCTCCTGAATATTTTTTCTGATTAGGGAACAGAGGGTAAGAAATACGGAGTCAAAGAAAAAACCTATGAGAAAGAGGGTAGAAAGTATTATAACCGTAGAGTGGAGGTCAGTAGTTTCCCAAAGGTAGTAGTACATATTCATATTAAAAAATTATACAATTAAATTATCTAAGTTTGCAAAAGAATTATCTAATTTGTAGTATAATTCCTTGTATAAATTTTTTAGAATGAGTATGAAAAAAGTATCTGTAATAGGATTGGGATATGTGGGCTTACCATTACTCTGTGCTATAGCTAAGAGTAAAAAATATATATCTACGGGATATGATATCAGTGAAAAGCAAATAGAACTTATTAAGAAAAAAGAGTGTCCAATAGATGATGAAATATGTAGAAAAGATTTAAAGGAAGTAGAAATAGAGGTATCGACTGATGAAAGTATATTAAGAGACTCTGACTACTACATAATCTGCGTACCAACCCCTGTACTATCAGATCATACCCCCGATTATACCCCAATAATAAGTGCTACAAAAGTAATAGCTAAATATCTTAAAAAAGGAAATGTAGTGATACTAGAATCTACTGTTAACCCTGGAACATGTGAAGAGATTGTATATCCGATACTACTAGAAAAATCAAAATTAAAGGAGGGAGAGTTTACCCTAGCTCACTGTCCTGAAAGAATTAATCCAGGAGATACTAAATGGAATGTATATAATATACCTAGAAATATGGGTACATATCCATCTGAGGCAGTAAACAGTATTGCAAACTTTTACAGATCTTTCTTGGAGGGGGAAATAAATGAAGTATCATCTCTTAAAATAGCGGAATCTACTAAGATAATTGAAAATACCTTTAGAGATATTAATATTGCATATGTAAATGAATTAGCTAAATCATTTGATGCAATGGGAATAGACCTAATTGAAACTATCAAAGCATCTTCCAACAAACCGTTTGCCTTTATGCCACACTGGCCAGGAAGGGGGGTAGGAGGTCACTGTATAGCAGTAGATCCGTACTACTTAATAAATAGGGCTGCTAAGAGTGGCTTTAATCATAAATTTCTTAAAATGGCTAGAGAGGTGAATAATGGGATGCCCAAATATACAGTATCTAGACTGCAGAGTGCTTTAAATGAAGTAGAGAAATCTGTTAAAGGTAGTAAAATAGCATTACTAGGATTAAGCTATAAAGAGAATATTTCTGATTTAAGAGAGAGTCCATGTTTAATAATAAAAGAAATATTAGAAAAGATGGGAGCTATACTAAATATATACGACCCATATATTCCTAGTATGAGTAATGTTAAATCTTTAGAAGAAGCATTAACGAAAAGTGATGCAGTACTACTTTGTACAGGCCATAAAGAGTTCTTAAATATGCATGAGATATTACCTTTGTACGACAGTATCAAAGTAGTTGTAGATGGTATGAATAAATTAAATAAAGATGAGATAGAGAAATTAGGTATAATATACAGAGGTGTCGGTAGGTAACTTCAAACCCTTATAGTAGTATTCTCTACCTGTTGTAAATTTCATTTTTAAAAACCTTTTAGCTTCTGTAATACTAAATATTTTGCTAGAATGTAGCTATGCATATAATAATTGATTGTACTACAGTTCAAAACCAACTCAGATATGCTGGTATTGGGAAGTATACAAAACATATTGTAAAAGGGTTAATAGAGGAGTACGATTGCGACATTACGCTCCTACTTTTTAATGGAGAATCAGGAGTAGATGAATATCTTAAAATAAGGGATATTGAGGTTGTAAGAATAGGGGATGTAAAACTCTCTGATTATAAGAATATTCTTACATACCAGAGTAAAATACTACCTGCAATTAAAAAGGTAAAGAGAGATGATAGTATATATTTCTGTCCTTACTTTTGGATAGGGATTCCATCAAAGCACATACCTACTGTATTAATGATACATGATATGATTCTCCCGATATTTAATATATATTCTGAAAAGGGTTTCATACAGAATCAAATAAAGAGGGTGTTGTACTGGTTAGAGCTATCTAAGGCAAAACAGTGTAAAGCAATTCTTACCAATTCAAAATATACTGCTAAAGATGTACAGAAATATTTTCCTAAATATCCTAAGGAGAATATACATCCAATATATTTAGATATTGAAGAGGGTGATGGGAGAAGTTCAAAAGGCTGGGATGAGAAGTTACCGCAGGACTACAAAGAGAGAGGGTACTTTATATATATAGGTGGTGGTTTACAGAAGAGTAAAAACTCTGAAGGTGTAGTTAGGGGGTACAGAGAATTTCTAGTTAAGACTAAAAGTGACAAAAGAGCCCCTTATCTTGTTATAGCTGGTTCTAAATTTACTAAAGAGGTGAGTTCTGAGGCTGTTAAGTTTAAAGATAAGATTAAGTGTTTAGGATTAAAGGATAATGTCATCTTTATTGGTTTCTATGAGGATAATCATATAGAGCCGTTATTAAAAAACTCCATATCCTCTATACACTTATCACTTTACGAAGGATTCGGTTTGGCATTAGTAGAGGCTATGAAATATGAGACTCCAATAATTGCACATAATGGATCTTGTAATCCTGAAGTACTTGGAGATGCTGGCATTTTAGTAGATGGACTTAATCCCGAAGAGGTGGGCGATATGATGTATAAGGTGTATACGCAGGAGAGCTACAGAGATGAAGTTATTAAGAAGGGTATTGAGAGAGGGAAAAATTTCTCTTGGGAGAAGAGTGTTAAGGAAACGTATTCTGTATTTGAGAAGATATCGCTCTAATCGTTTACATACACCTTTTTGTTAATGTAGAATGTAAAATATAATTCTTCCTAATATTATTAATCAATACATGCATGAAAAAAGAAAGTAAGATACCTGAAAGTCACATTAATGAAGAGGTTAACCCTAAGGCTTCGGATAGTGGTAAAGTTAATGAAATAATTGAAGTAGAAAATTCAGAAACAAATACCCAAGTAGACACTTCGAAAAGAGTTATCCCTTCTATAACATATAAAGCGGAAAGGCAGGAGTTTTGGTTGGATAAAAGAGATTCAAAGCTGGAAGAAGTCTATGCAAGAATTGCTCCAGGTATACCACTTGTAAATGTTAAGCACAAAAAACTTTTCCTTGAAAAAATAGAACAGTATTATGCGGAGATGGTAGAGAAGACGAATGGTATTAGCCCAATAGATAGATGGGACGAATATGAGATTATTAGAATGTTTGGTAAGGGTCTTAATCCTACATCACTAAAAACAGCCTTAAACAATATTGAATTTTTAGTAGAGAGTATTGATAGCAAGGGTGATACTATCAGGGTAGTAGAATTTGGTCCTGGATCTGGATGGTCTACATTGATGTTAAGGAATAGGTTGTATGAAAAATTTAAAGATAAAAATATTGAAATCTTTAGCATTGATATGTCTCCACACTCAATAGTGGCTACACAAAACTCTTTGGACTATTATCAAATACCTTGGAAAACTGAGATGAATCCTCTTGATGTATCAGGAGAGGGTAATAGCACTGATGGTGTTAACCTAATTGTAGCAGATTTCATTAAATTTATAGAATTACAACCAGATAACTATTTTGACGGTTTCTTCTCAAGTCACGGTACTGCATATCTATCAGATGGAGAGTATGAAGAGCTATTGATGATAACATCAAAGAAGGGGAAGAAGGGATCCATTTTTGTAGTAGACTCTCTTGATCCAATCTATACAGTAAAGTTAGAGACACTTCACCTATTATACTGCTCACTTTTTCCTTCGAAAGTTAAAAATATGCCAGAATATGTCCATGGAAAAAGTGATGTAAGCAATTCAAAATATTTTGCAGGTCAAGAGGTGAAAACACTAATAAAAGTGCATAACAAGGAATCAGATTTATTCTACAATTGGAATCATTATCTCCTTTCAAAGGGGAAGTTCGGATATTTCTTAGGAATGTTACAATCAATTAAGATTACAACAGATATAATAGATGAGTATATAGAGGATGTATTCCCATCATATTTAATTAATGATATTGCAAAAAAGAATACTGAATTTAATTGGAAAATTATGGATAATCTGCCCGAGTGTCCATTATATATTACTAATTGTGGGCTTGTATTAGATAAATAGAAATGACTGATTTTATAGGGTTTCTTAATTTATCATCAGGTATTGTTCAAGTTGCAATGGCATTTTTTGCCTTGCTTTCCGATAGTAAAGATCGAAAAAAAAGATACTACTTCCTGTCTGCTCTGTTTTTAGGTCTTTGGTCATTAAGTATATATTTCTACTCAAATCCTATTTACTTTAATACAACGACTTGGCTAAAAATCGTTTATACAATGGCATACTGTATGACATTTGGGTTGATACTGTTTGCAAGAGTTTATCCTGTGACATTAGAAGAGAAGTTTAAAAAATTTGCTATAGCAACTGGAGTATATATGCTTATCATGACTGTAATCCTATGGAGTACTGATTTAGTTGTAATCTCGACAATTCATGTCCAGAGTGAATTCACAACTATTGCAAGTATGGGGCCACTATATTTACTTTACGGTTTACCTGAATTTATTACCGCTATTTATGTAGTAGGTTACTATATTAAACAAGCCAAGATTTCAACAGGAATTGAGAAAAAGCAAATAGAGAATTATGTAATTGGTGGAATAATTATGTTAATTCCTGTCTTTATTTTTGACTTCGTTTTCCCTTTGATATTCCAAGATACAAATTATTATAGATATAGCACTATTGGTAACTCCGTTTGGACTTTAATTGTTGGATATTCTGTACTAAAGACAAGATTTTTGGATATTAAAGTTGTAGTTGGAAGTGTATTAGGGGCTTTTCTTAAATCCCTATCTAGTGCCACCCTCCTTATACTTACTTTCTTCGTATTACTCCCAATCTTAAATATAGATCTGTCTTCTACTGGAATTTTAAAACTTTTAGGTGTCTCAATCTTGTTAACCTTCATTTTAGAAATGATATTTAAGAAGATAGAGCAATTTCTTCAGGAAAAATATGTATATTCAAATTATAATCCAGTAAAGAGTCTTAGAAATTTAACAAATATAAATGCTAAAACACTTGATGTTGATACTATCTTAAATAATTTTCTTGTATTAGTCTGTAAATCTCTTGGGTGCTCATTTTGCATATCCGTTATTTTTGATAAAGAGGGTGCTTTAATTAAAAATAAAGGCATTGGAAAAAAGGAGATAGATTTAGAAAATATTACAGAGACATTGAATGTTTGGAGAAAATTGAATAGTAATAGGATCTTAATATATTCCGAGCTAAAGAGTGATAAAAAATCAGGTAAGCAAATGATTGATCAAAAAAGAGAAATGATTCTTTCTTTTATGCAGAAGAATCAGATAGAGATAATTTTTTCTCTTAAAGAGTATGAGAAATTTGATGGTGCGATTTTGATTGGACAGAATAGGAATAGAAATGTATATACAGTAGGAGACATTGATTTTTTAGATAGCATTGTACAAAACACCCAAATTTCACTTGTAAGAGCTTTCTTGTATTTAGAGTTACAAAATTTTAGTAAAACTCTCCAAGAAAAGGTAAATGAACAGACTAAAGAGTTACAGATTAAGATAAAGCAATTAGAAGAGGCAAGAAAGAAAGAGGCAGATATGATAGATATAATGGGGCATGAACTAAGAACGCCTGCTACAGTCGTTAAATTAAATGCAGCCCTCTTAGAAAAATATATAGATAGTAATCCTCCTGATTATGAGAAATATATTAAAAGGATATCTAAAGCAGTTGAAGCTGAAATAGGGTTAATAAATACACTGCTTACATCTGCGAAATTAGAAGGGAATAAGGTGGAAATTAAACGTCAAAAAGTAGATATAATAGAAGAAATTGAGATGTCTATCCATGGCCATGAGGAAGATCTTAAAGAAGGAGTTACAATGTCAGGTGATTTCGAGAAGGGTTTACCTTTGGGATACGGTGATAAGGTAAGAGTGGCTGAAATAATCAATAACTTAATTAATAATGCAGTTAAATATACAGATAAGGGTCAGATAGTAGTTACTGCTAAATCTAATGAGAAGAATATTATTATTTGTGTAGCAGACACAGGCAAAGGTATACCTAAGGAAGATGTGGCTAAGCTAGGAGAGAAGTTTTATAGAATAGACAATTATCTTGAATCAGATATTGTAAGACCTGGAGGCTCTGGATTAGGTCTATACATAACATTTGGTTTAGCTAAACTAATGGGAGGGAGTATCCATGTTGAGAGTGAGTTAGGAAAGGGAAGTAAATTTATATTCGTATTACCTAAATATATAGATCAGGAGCTAGATGTAGAATTAGATTCTGTTGATAGATTTGCTAAGTTAGGGCTTAGAAAAGGTTAGGTTAATTCTATTAATATTATAAAGTTCAGATTATTCATCCTAAAGTATTAATTTAATCATCTTCACTCATCACTGTGAACATTTTTCATACACCCATAATCTGTAATAGTTATCCAACAGTATCAATCTCTCCTCGTTTTTCGGTTTAGATACAGTAATATACCTTTCCTCTATACCATCAATCCTTTCTCTCTTCCTTTCCCTTTCATATATCTCATACTCTCCTGTTTCTGTTTTAAGTATGTATCTGTTTTGTATTAACATAGGGTCTCCCGTTTCTAGAAGAATATACTCTTTCTTACAAACAAGTGGTATTACAGTTTCAAAAATATCTTTTTGAAATATTAAAACCCCATCTGTATTGTACTGATATATGGTAGTACTAAATTCATCTGTATTAGAAATATCCCTATGCACATATTTACAGCTGTAAAGACCGAAATCGTATCCGTACATACAGCTATCACAAGTCTCTACTGTATTACTTTTGCGTGTATCAATATTATAAATCTCTGTATAGCCAAAGGAGGAAAGCAATACATTCCCTTGATCTATCCAGTATATATATCTAGGTACATACTTTGTATCAATCATATGCCCCTTAAGATACTTTGTATCTCTTTGGGGAAGTAGAAGTGAAATAATGTAAAAAAATATCTCTTTAATCATATCTTTAATATCCAGGATGTGGATTATCTCCCCCAAGCCTACCAGGTGATTGCTTGTAACCTAAAGTAGGGATTGAAGCCCAATCCACATCTACAAAATTTACGGGATTAAGATGAGTAGAGGAGTTTAAACCCTTTCTTACCTCAAAATGTAAATGATATTTAAGAGGTTGGCAATTTTTCCTTCCAGTATTTCCGCTAATACCAATTAAATCTCCTTTCTTAACCTTTTGATTCTTCTTTACTGCAAAGCTTTCTAAATGAATATATGCAGAGTGCATTCCATTACTATGCTTTACTATTACAAAGTTACCACCCTGATTACACTCTCCTCCATATTTGTCATACCCTAAATTAACAACTACTCCATCTCCAATAGCTATTACTCTGTTTAATTTAGCACCAAAATCTATCCCTTTATGAGGACACTGATACTGGGTGCAACCATGCCACTGTGTTACTCCAATTAATCTATCTAGTGGAAAGGAGAAAGGTTTTTGTGAAGTGGCTGGTTTAATCTTAGGAATTATTGTTACTTTTGTAACGGTATGTGTAAAGTCATACCACTGTGTACTCTTAAATTGCGAATATATTGTTAGATGTAGTTTTACATTA
>CAZPFV010000005.1:21226-25858 GCA_964585985.1 uncultured Candidatus Saccharibacteria bacterium | reverse complement strand
GTATCTATGTGATAGTACTTAACCCTATGAAAATACAAACCTGTATCGTAGTAGGTTGCAACGAGATATATTTTTGAAGTAGGTGGTAATATATCATATATCTGTGTTAATTCTCTGTCACTGTATACCTCTAAAACATATTCATACCCCTCTCCCATTGAATACCAAGTAAAAGTCCACTCTTTACTGCTCCATACGGGAGTAAGTGTTAATATGGAAGAGAGTATTAATCCTGAAAGCATATACATATTGTAAAGGACAAAAATGAAAAAATATTGAATACAGTTTGTGCTAAATTGAAATATTGATATAATCTATGGCTATGATAAATATATTCCAAGGACTGTTTGACTCTAACGAGAAACAGATAAAGAAAATTCAAAAAGTAGTAGATGAAGTAAATCTTTTAGAAAAGGATATTGCTAAACTTACTGATTCAGAACTTAAGGAAAAAACTCAACAGTTTAGAAAAGAGTTAGGTGTAAATTTAGAGGCATCTAGTAGTAGAGAGGATTTTAATAGGTATGGAAAAGAGGAGCTTAGAAAGATATTGGAGACAGAGAAAGGCAAGTTAAGAGAGATTCTTCCGGAGGCATTTGCTGTAGTAAGAGAGGCGTCCAACAGGATAGCTAAACATAGGCATTTTGATGTTCAAGTTATTGCGGGGTATGTACTTTTTGATAACAAAGTAGCAGAGCTCTTTACGGGTGAGGGAAAGACATTGGCTGCAAATTTACCCCTATATCTTTACGCATTAACAGGTAGAGGTGCACATTTGGTTACAGTAAATGACTATCTTGCTAAAAGAGACGCTGAATGGACGGGCCATATACTTAATAGCTTGGGTATGACTACCTCCGCTATTAATTCTGGTACGCAGTATAAATTTATTACTGATGAGGAAGCAATTAAGCTAAAGGGTGATGAAGCTAGGGAGTTGATTAAAGAGAGGGAGAGAAAGGCAAAGCAGGAGGGTAGACTAAAATATGACCATATGAGTGGTGTTAATCTTGTTGAGTGTAGTAAAAAAGAGGCGTATGCTTGCGATGTCGTATACGGTACTAACAATGAATATGGCTTTGACTACCTTAGAGATAATATGGTTGCTAATTTAGATGAGAGGGTTCAAGGGCCTCCATATTTTGCAATTGTTGATGAAGCAGACTCCATTTTAATTGATGAGGCTAGAACTCCCTTAATCATCTCCACAAGTGCTCAGGCATCTAATGATATGTACAAGCAGTTTGCTAATTTGGTTAAATCGCTGCAGATAGAGAAGCATTACTCTGTAGATGAAAAATCTAACTCTGTATCACTAACAGATGAGGGAATAGACTATGTTGAGAAGCTCCTTAAGGTTAAAAATATATATGAAGATGCACAGTTAGCATATCACTTAGATAATGCACTTAAAGCAAAAGAGCTCTACAAATTAGATGATGAATATATGATTAGAGATGGTGAGGTCTTAATTGTTGATGAATTTACAGGAAGGGCATTAGCTGGGAGAAGATACAGTGAGGGATTACATCAAGCAATCGAAGCAAAGGAGGGTGTTGAGGTTAAAAGAGAGAGTAGGACAATGGCTACAATTACACTGCAAAATTACTTTAGGTTGTATTCATACCTTTCTGGAATGACAGGTACTGCACTTACAGAAGCAGAGGAGTTTTCATCAATATATAGTTTAGATACTATTGTTGTTCCTACTAATAAACCAGTAATTAGAAAAGATTACAACGATGTTGTGTATAGGAGTCAAATGGGTAAGTTCAAAGCAATCGTTGAAGATGTAAGAGAGCATAACAAGAAGGGTCAACCAGTATTAGTGGGTACTACCTCTGTAGAGAAATCTGAGGTGCTCTCTATGATGCTTTCTAAGGAAGGAATTAAGCATGAGGTGTTGAATGCCAAGTATCATGAAAGAGAGGCTAAAATCGTATCTGAGGCTGGCCAAAAGGGCTCTGTAACTATCGCAACTAATATGGCAGGAAGAGGAACAGATATTGCACTAGGAGAGGGAGTATGGGAGTTGGGTGGGTTGTATATAATTGGTTCTGAAAGGCATGAATCTAGAAGAATAGATAATCAGTTGAGAGGAAGATCAGGTAGACAAGGAAATCCTGGAGAATCCCTTTTCTATGTATCTTTTGAAGATGAATTAATGAGGCTTTTTGGTGGAGAGAGAATGCAATTAATTATGTCTCAGGTTGGTTTAGATGATGATATGCCAATCTCTATGGGTATTTTAGGTAAAACAATCGAGAATGCCCAAAAGAAAGTAGAAGCACATAACTATGATATTCGTAAGCATCTTGTCGAGTATGACGATGTTTTAAATCAACAGAGAACCATTATCTATGATCTTAGGTCTAAGATTTTAGAAATTTCTAAACAGCCATATATTGAAAGTAAGGTTGATATAGAGAAGGATATTAGGTATTCACTCTCCCTAGATATTGATACTCTGCAGGATGAGTTAGATAGTTTCTCTTTAACTAAGAGAGATTCTTGGGATATTTCTTTGTTAAAAGATTTGAAATTTGTACTTACTCCTTTAGATATTCATATTCTTAAAAAAGAGCTTGAGCATATTGAGTTTTTGGTGAATTCTCAACTAAGTAACGACATGAAGATTGATAATGTTGAGGAGAGGAACCTATATATTCAGATTAAAAATTTAATTACAGAGGAAACATTTGAAAAAAGTATTAAGAGATTCTGTTTTAAAGATAGTATTGAATATTTCAGAGAGCTGGATTCTAAAAGTACTGTAGAGAAAAGTAAAGAGTTAAAACGCCTACTCTTAATATCTTTCATAGAGCATATTTACGGTATCGGTTCTTTGCCTATGAGAGAGTTGGCTAAAGTCTTAATATTGCAAAGTATTGATAGATACTGGATGGAGCATTTAGATAATATGCAAGACTTAAGGGAGGGTATTTCACTTCGTAATCTTGCACAGAGAGATCCTTTAGTTGAGTACAAGAATGAAGGCTTTAAACTCTTTGATTCAATGTTAAATAGTATTGATGAGAATACAGTAAGCAGATTCTTTAAAGTAAGAGTGGTGAAAAGAGAAGATCAATTAAGAGTACCAATCAAAACTCAGAAGGAGGAAGTAAAAAGAGTAACAGATGGTAGGCCAGGTGATGTAGCAAAGCCTCAAACTGTAAAAAGGTCTCAGAAGAAAGTAGGTAGGAATGATCCATGCCCTTGTGGTAGTGGTAAGAAATACAAGAAATGCTGTTATCCAAAGTATGAATAGTCTTAGTATGTTTGCCTAATTCCATATTTAGCAGATGTTGTGAAATATAGGATATATTATGGGATTATTGACCTATATCTCCAAATTGTAATATCCTTTAATACAAATCTAATTACTATTATGGCTAAAGAAGAGGAAACAAAAAGAGTAATCCCCCAAAGACAGAATGTTCATGTTGTGTTCTTCTCATGTCAAAATTGTGGTGAAGAGGCTGATTATATTCAGTTCTGTCCTGATTGTGGTAAACCCATGAGGGTGATAGATGTTGTAGAGAAGTTTGGAGATGAGGCTGAGGCTTTCATTAAGAAAGTAGAGGATAGATTGGCTGCCGAAGCACCTGAGCGAGAAGAGGAAAATTACATTAGTTTAGCTGATAAACCTGAATCTAATGTGATTATCTTGGAGGAACATGAGCATGTAGATAGCGATTTAGCTATTGATGAAGTTGATACCTTGGGTGATATCTTTCCTGATGATGACTCTGATGGTGATTTAAAGCCCTCTAAATCTGTAGAAGAGTTATCTGATTTAGATGATATTGTTGCTGAATTAGATAAGGAGGATGATGATTTCTCTATGGATGATTTCGGAGATGAGGGTCTTCCTGAACTTTAATATTCATTAAGGGGATTTTTACATAATGTTTTCTTAGTAGATAAAGGATATAATTCTGTATACCTAATATTCTTTTAACTCTAAATGACGAAACAGAAAAAAATAAATGTAGCAGTTATATGTGATCCTTTGTACAAGAAAGGGGGTGCTGAAGCTCATTTAAGATATATGCTTGATACATTCCCCCAAAAAACACTCTTTACAGCCTTCTATGATAAAGAGTTTGTTGAAAGAGAGTTTCCAGATATTGAAATAAAGGCCTCCTTTATGCAGCACTTACCATGGAAAATAGAGCTGAAAAATTTCTATAATCTTTTTCTCCCTTTAGCATACAAATCATTTAGGTTTAAAGATTTTGATATCATACTTTCCATTTCCATATCATTTGCAAAGTTTGCTCACGGTAATATACCTCATATTAATATATGTATGTCTCCTCCAAAATTCCTTTGGCAAAAGGAGGGTAGAAGTATTAAAGATGCAAGTCAAGTGAAAGGGATTAATAGGGTGTTGTATAAGGTATACTCTTTTTTTAGTAAAACATTTGTTGAAGATTTATGGAGAAAGTGGGATAAAAGGGCTGCAAACAGGTTGGATAGAATTATTGCAATCTCCAATGTAGTAAAGGAAAGGATAAAGAAATATTACGATATGGATGCAGATGTAATATATACTCCCGTAGATGTAACAGGTCTTACTAAAGCAAGTAGAGGTTTTAAGAAAGAGAATTGGTTTCTGTATTTAGGTCG
>CAZPFV010000005.1:0-21126 GCA_964585985.1 uncultured Candidatus Saccharibacteria bacterium | reverse complement strand
TTTTTTGATAAGTATGATTACAAAGTACTTTCAAAAATACTTAAAAAGTTTAACGAAGAAGATTATCTACCTGAAAGCTGTAGGACACAGGCACTTTCTTTCTCTTCTGAAATTTTTCAATACAAATTAAAAACATATGTTGAAGATATATTGGATGGTAAAAAGAAGTAATGTCTAAAGATACCGTTATTGTTCTAAAATCAATTAATTACTCAGAAGCAGATAAAGTTCTTACGGTATTTGGTAGATATTTAGGGAAATTTACACTCTTTGCCAAAAGTATAAGGAAGATTAATAGCAAAAATAGAGGCAATATGCAGACCCTAAATATTTGTGATATCTCTTTCTATGAGGGTAAGGGTCTTCCATTGTTAACAGAGTCTAAGCTAATATTTTCTCCTGATACGGATATATTAAAAAATAGAATAGAGGACATTAAGAGGGTATTAGATATTTTAAATAAAATTTTACAGGAAGCTGATCCTAATGAGAGAGTATTTAAGATGGTAAGCTCTCTTTGTAGAAAAAATTTTGATATAGAGAGTATAAATAAGTTTAGGATGATATTTTTAAAAGAGATGGGATATCTTGCAGATTTTACCGAGTGCAAATCGTGTGGTTTACCTAATGAATTAGAGTATATTGATTTACAAAATTTTGCTCTTCTGTGTAAAAACTGTTACATTAAAACGAGAAAAGGGTATAGAGTAAGTAGTGATTTGTATAAGGATAAAAAATTTACCAACGCCTTAGATATATATATTAAAAAAATAATAGAAGAGATATAAAAATGAAATTAAAAACTGCCGTAATTACAATTATCATTCTTCTTCTGTTTCCGTTAATTGTAATTGCACAACCATTCTCTATTGTTGATACAGAGGTTGTAGTCGTTACAGGGCAAGTCAATTTGGATATATATTCAGTAATAACACTTGAGCCTTCAACCGTTGAGATCTATCAGCCAAGTACTGTTACTGTAAGAGTAGTGACGGCTTCGGGAGAGGGTATTGCAGGTAGAACAATTGTCATCGTTGCACCTGGGTTAATAATTATTCAGCCTACTGCTGTTACTGATTCTTCTGGTAAGGTTACTGCAACTGTATATTCTAATACTCCAGGCACATACGTAGTAAGTGCTAAAGATGTGACTTTCGGATATGACATCACTATTCAGAATACGCAAACCCTGTATGTCGTTCCTGTACCTGCTCCCGTACTCTCTCCAGAGCCTTACTATACAAAGGGTAGTACCAATACATTGATGTGGAGTAGTTCAAATGGGAGTTATGAATACTATATTGAAGTTAGTGATGATCCTAATTTTAATAGAGTGTTAAATTCTTCTGGTTGGATTGATAATACTTCGTATCAATTTGGTAATCTCGAGAACGAAAAAATGTATTTCTATCGTGTAAAGGCGAGAAACAGGTATGGTGGCGTAAGTGCATGGTCTGCTCCTGTGTTTTCTGTCCAAGATAATGAGGCACCAGAGATTTCAACTGTAAGTATTGGTGACATTGGAGAGAGTAATACTGTTGTATGGAGTTCTGATACAGAGGTGGAGATGCTTTTCTCTGTGAGAGATAATCTGCAGTTAGAGAATGTGCAATTCATATGTGTTAATTCTAAGGGTCAAACATATCAATGTGCCCAGGAGTACTCTATGAATGGAGACCTTTTTGTTGTGACTATTAGATTAGGAGATTTGGAGAGGATATCTGGAACATACCTAAAAGAGAGTTATGAATTCTGTGTAGAGGCAACAGATGCTGTAGGGAATATTACTAGAGTATGTAATATTTTCTTAAAAATTCCTCAAGGTCGAAAAGAGATAGAAGATGTTAAAGAGCCAACCATTATTGAAAGATTAGAAAAAATTGTGGAGGATATGAGGAATGATTTAGATGACTCCATTGGTCGACTAGACCCTGGTAATCTACAAACTGTAACAACAACGACTAGTATTATTACTGTAGCTACTGCCTTCTTACTCACATTTGGTGGGTTAGTAAACTTACCTTTCGTAATACTACAATCAATTCTAAACCTATTAACTTGGTTTGGCTTTAGGGTTGGTAAAAAACCATTGGGTTATGTATATGATGCAATAACTAAAGACGCGATAGCTCAAGCCATTATTAGAATCTATGATGTGAATGGGAAGATGGTTTGGTCTGATGTTACTGATGATAGGGGGTATTTTTCTGCGAAATTAGAGAGTGGTAAGTACAAGATTGTAGTTACAGCACAGGGATATACATATCCTTCTACAATAGTGTTTGGCAGAGATGATTATCCTTTAGCGAATGTATATCATGGGGAAGATTTTGATTATGATGAGAATCAAGAATTAAATTTCTCTATTCCTCTTGATCCGAAAGAGGTCTCTAAATTTAAGGTTTGGAGAGAGATTCTTTGGGGACGAATTAGGGTATTAGTGCATATCCTGCATACAATACTATTTGTAATTGGACTAATTCTTGCAATATATATGTATTACAAGAATCCATATTGGTTAACTCTTTTGGTTCTTGTTCTGTATATCCCCTCTTTCCTCTTTATGATAAGAAGGGTGTTTGCTAAAAAGAGTAAGTATGGAGTAGTTTATGATATTAATGGTAATCCTGTTGAGGGTGTTGTTGTTGGTCTTAGAGAGATGGAGTTTGAGAAATTAATTCTTAAGCGTGTAACTGACTCAAAGGGTAGATACAGAATGTTAGCACAGGAGGGTAGGTATAGGTTAGAGGTATTAGATTCTACTCTAAAGGTTGAAAAAATAGTGGGTGATAGTGAGATTTTAATTACCAAGAAAGAGGAGTGGGTAGTAAAAGGAATTGTTATTTCTAAGATAACAGAGCAATAGATATTGAAAAAAGTTCACTCTACTGGTATTATCATCTGTTTATATGGGTGTATAGCTCAACTGGTAGAGCAAACGGCTCTTAACCGTTAGGTTCAGGGTTCGAGCCCCTGTACACCCATTTTTATTTCTAAATTATTCTCCTCCCCTATATGTTAAGTAAAAAGGAATTACAGGAATTATTAAAGCAATTTAATGAGAAAGGATACTCAGATTCTAATTCTAAATATATAGATAATGGCAAGAATGGGAAAATATTAAGATTAGAGATAGGGGATTTCATATATGAAGATGAGTATTATGGAGGAGAGCCATACTCTGGGAATGAAACAATATGGAACAATGGGAGAGATATTTTCAGATGTGTGTATTGGGGGAAGGTAATAGAGGGAATTAATTTTTCGGATATTTATACTTTTCTGAGAGAAGCACTATCTAAGGGCCCTGATGGAGAGTTAGTACATAGAGGGCCGAAGGAATATATAAATGGAGGCTTGAAATATACAAATACGATAGAGGGTGATATTTATGAATTTAGACAGGTTGAGAAGATATATATGGATGACAAAGAAGTATACATAGCATACTTTGTTGGTGGAATGGTTAATGTCTTGAAAGAGTTATAATGAAATTTGGGTTTGGACCATCGCTCTATTGTTTTCTTTATACTAGAACTAAAATAAATCCTGTTTGATATAATCTATTGTAGGCTGGTTGAGAGGTGGAGAAGCTCTCCTAGTTATCTTGTATAACTTGCGATGTGAGTCATCTTTGGGATTTATTTCCTGACAGCGGTGCAAGTCCGACAGCCTACATATTTAAGTAAACTACCTGATGCTGTAGAGGAGTTATTTATTTGCTAATTCCCAATCGAAGTCAGTAAAGGTATTGCCTTGAGATACTTCTGTGTGATTATTTAATAGGGCAGTATTTTCACTATTGTTTATTGGACCAATACTGAAAAATATCGCTATTATAATGCCTGCAATTGCGATAAAGAATATCTGAACTGTTTGAATAATGAAAGCCTCAATTCTGTCATCAAGGAAGTTTAATATATTCTCAGCAATGAGCCCTCCAACGCCAGTTGCTTTGAGAAACTTTTTAAGAAACCTCTTTGCAGCTCTCATAAATTTTTGCATTATTGGATTCAAGAATTTTTCTCTGATTCCTCTGGCTACAGAATTTAAAGGTTTTGAAATATTTTGGAGAGCTTTTTTCATTGTTCTGCCAGGGGTTAGATTGTAAAAGGCATAACCGAGACTCTTTTTGTTTAATTTGCCATCTTCCCCACAAGCCAATTTTAACCAAAGATCACCTGTATTGAACATACCGTTCATTAGATTTTTAGGATGTAGATAGTAGGTTTTTCCTAAAAGCTTCCCCATAACGCTACCTCCTTGGGTAAAGTAGCTTCCTATTAAAATGGGTTGTCCATCCTCTCCTAATATTATTTTGCCATCTGCATCTTTTTCATAAACATCTACTCTCTTAACTATTTGAGTAAACCCTAGCCCTTGTGTCTCAAATTTTTCCCATTCTCCTGATAATAGTATATTGTTGAAATTACTAGAGCTATCGATAAACCTTTTCATAAGGAGAGCTCTTTGGAGTCTAACAGAGTAGTTACTCCTTTTAGTGTTCATAAAGGTACGAAGCTCATTTTCTACACGAGCTACCTCTGCCTGTATATCATCAACTTGAATATTTTCGTCTCTCATTCTTTCTGAAACGATTCTGAATGCTAAGGCCTTGTATATGGACTCTTGATTGTTTTTAAGAAATGCTGGATCTAGGTTATTCCATATTTGAGGGTTTTGTTTTAGTAGATGGTTCGTATATAGATTTGAGTATTTATCTTCTATTCCTCTATCTTGAAAATATGAAAAAAGTGCCTCTTCTCTTTCTTCCTCTGTTGTGATGTCTGTATCTGTTAAAATTCTGAAAATGTCCTCTTTCTTTATCTCAGGATCCAATATTCTTCGTTTAAATTCTAAATCTTCTTCCATCTCCTCACGAGCATCCTCTACCTGTTGTGAAGAGTAGTGTAAATGAGCACCTGGAGCATCTCTTCTTGTGAATCTTGATTTATTATCTCTCCATGTAGCTCTATTTTGACCGTGTGTTGCTTTCTGTATCTCTTCTTCTCTAAGCTGTTCAATTTCTTCTTCTGTTCGTTCTTTTTTATCTCTTTCTGACAACTCCTTTTCCATCTCTTTCCGTCTTTCTTCTATTTGCTGTGGAGTGTAGTTCAAACGAGCCCCTGGAGTATCTCTTTTGGTAAACTTCCAATCCTTATCTCTCCAAGTCCCCCTATCCTTACCATGTGTTGCTTTGTGTATTTCCTCCTCTCTTTGCTTTGTAAAAGTCTGCTTCCCTTTTACATCTTTTAGTACTCCTTCCAAAAGAATATCTTGTCCTTTGCTAATTATCTCTTCTTTCTTCTTAAATCTTGCATCTCTGTATTCCTCTCCAAGATACTCTATGTCTAGGTCTGGAAAATCTTTGTCCTTTTGAGAGGGAAGAAATCGTTTACCCCACATTGCCTTATCCATAACTAATTTGCTTTCTTCCTTTTTAATATTTTTGTAAAATTTCCCTAATTCAATTGCCTCGTCACCTGAGAGATCAAACTTTTTTGCAAACATTGAGAGTAGTGCAGCATCACCATTCGTGTCAAGATTCCCCCCAATGGAACTCCATAAGGTTAACATTCTGTTTCCCTGTTTCTTTTCTCTCTCCTTTTTAATCTGTTTACTTATCTGTGATGGAGGAGTAAATGGACTTGTTGAGAGTTTTTGTTCATTTCCAAGTTGAACTGCAGTAGCATTCTCCATTATTTTTTTAATTTCTTCCATTGTAGTGCCAATGGGGTAGAGAGCTGGCTGGGTACCTAGCTCTAAGAGGGAATTACCTAGCTCTCCATTCTTTGGATCGGGTTTAATATTGGAGAGAGTCTTTTTTGTTCTCTGTAGATTAAACAGAAAGTCAAAAATAGAATCATGTATATTTTTGTTTGGACTCTTACTCATAACTAATTAAACATACCCCCAACTAAAGGGATTTTCTTCATAGATTGCTTCATATCATCGCCTGCGCCCATAATGCTCTTATTCGCTCCTATACCTAAAGCTCCATTAATAACTTTAGGCATACTTGAAGCAAAGAGATAGCCAGCAATTACTATTACACTTTGTAGTGATATTAGTATATTTGGCCATAGCATACCGCTATTAGAGAAAAAGTTGAATTTTCTTGGATCATTAATGGATACTGCTATTAAGGCAGAGGCATTAATTACAACAAAAACAGCCACAAAGACTAAACAGTTTGCAACTACGGACTTAAACCAGTTAGTAATTTGGCCTGTATTTCCAGGAATTGCACCTACTAACAATTGGAATGGTGCAATGAGAACATTACCAAATATCTTAATGTATGTTGTTAATAGGGTTATGAATACTTTAAATGCAGCATAGAAACATATAACAATGAGAATCAGGCTTTTGATAAGCTGTCCAAGTATTATATATTGGGCACCAGTTTTTGCGACGAGCACGATATTTCTAGCGACCCACATAACTGCTGCAAGAATTGGTTGTAAAATTTCAACATTAATAGTCCCAAAGAACTCAGCCCCAACTTCAACATCAGCGGCTTTCTCAGGCTCTGTCATTTCTATGACTTGAGGCATCGTCTTGTCTAAATACAGGTATATGATTCCTAGCACACCAGCTCTACCAATCTCTGCCCCTAATGAATTACCTGATCCTGCAATTGCGCCACCCACAATGTCTCCAAATGGAGCAGGTATTTTATCTGTGAGATTGTCAATCCAAGTGTCCTCTCGAGTCTTTTTGAAAGCATCATTTGCTAAGCTCCATACATCTTTTGTTTCAATAATTTTTAATTTGTCAGAGTTGTTGGCATCTGCATTCATGTCATCGTATATATTTTGGAAAACATTTCTGGAAACATTAATTGCCGTTTTCCCTATGTCCATCATGAATCCTACAATAGCAAAGCTAAATGTAGCCAATACTAAACTAATGATTAAATTTGGAAGTGCTCTTGAGAATGTTACGGTAACATTGCCTTGTAATTTCTTCCTGAACATAATCATAAAACCAACAATAATAAAGACGACCATATACAGAATATAGACGATATTTAACGATTGGCGCCATATTTTATCTAACTGGATAACATCTTTAAGATAATAGTAACCAGAGAAACTGTCCTCATCTGCGTCCTCTACTTCAAACTCTTCGAATTCGACAGTATCAGCAAAATCCTCTATTCCTCCATACATTAGGTCAGTAAATTGATCTTCTAGGAATCCTGCTTTTTCCTCCGCATCTTTTTGATCTTCCGTTGAGGGCTTTTTCCCTGGAACCCCAGGGTATCCTTGGGCTAATAGGGAGTTATTCTCTTTGTATCCTGGTATAAACATTTGAGCAAGATTCTCTTTTGCATTAATTTCTGGAACCATCATGGCCATTGCATTGTTTGCACTGTTTAGCATTCCAAATAGTCCCTGGCTTTTGAGAGAGTTTGATTTTGATGCTGATATTTCATCCTTTATACAATAGATTTGATCCCCTACAAAAACGGATAGGATATTCATTAATGATGCTGTAGTATTAATTTTCTTTACTGCATCAATACTATTTTTTGTACCAGTAATTGCTTCACTGGAATCATTAATTTCTTTATATATAGATTCTAAGTCGATACAATTAACAGTACTTTCCTTCACAGTAGCAACATCCTCTTGAGCAAAGATTGGGAAAGGAAGAGAAATAAAAAGAAGAAGGGTAAGGGTATAGAGCAGTTTCTTTTTCATTTTAAAAATGGTTAATTTAAAGAAATTATTTTTATATATTTTTCATACTCACAGTATAGATTATTCTCGCCAAAGCATCTACTTTCGCCATAGCTTTCAGTATTAAAGTAGGTAAGGATATAGTCTGTAAACATACATAATCCCTCTTTTTCATTAATATTACATTTTACTAAGGCGTACCCTTGATCTTTCAATTCAATTCCAAGCCAGTTAATCCAATTCTCACATAAAAAAAGATTAGATTCTAATTTAGAAGAGTAATGCTCTTTACATACTGAGCTATCCCATTTGAAAAAATCGGTATCATTTTCTATACCCTCTGTAACATAATAGTGAAAACCTTTTTCAACATGAGTAACTATCTCTTCAAGAGTATATACGTAGTTATATGGATTAATGCCGTATAGTGTATTGTTGGTCATACTCCAATACTCTTTAAAAGATCTAATGTTTGGGATGTATCCTTCTAGATAGTCAGTACTCTCTGTATTTACTCCGTATTTCCAATACTTCGGGACAGAGACTCCTTTGTATACCGTATTGCTACTTATGATTACTTCTGTTTTTTCAATACTGTCTTCCCATTTATCTTGAGTTTGAGTAAATTCCTTGTTAGTAGGTGGGAGAAGTGTTAATTTGTTAATGTCTATAATCTTTTTTTGTGCGAAGAGAATTCCTAATGAAAAAAATATTATAAACAAAAGTAACTTCTTAATTCTTGACATACTAATTTTATACATCATATCTAATTACAAGACAATATTGTAATGGAGTATTTCTTTACAGGCTTCTTGCTGGAATTTTCTTCATTTCTGGCTATTTTAGAATACCCAATCTGTGGGTTTTAATATAGACACTTTGGATAATAAAGGGTATAAATTAATAGTTAATTTAATATTTCCATTTTTATGGCAAATAGTCAAAGACCATTATCAGACTTTATTTCTTCAGTAGAGCAGGTAAGTGTTGTAGAGGATGTGCCAACTGAGGATGTAGGGGGGAATACACCTCCCAAAAAGAGTAAAGCTTTTCCCATAATAGTTGGTGTTTTACTTTTTCTAATCTTGCTTGCTGGAGGATTCTTTGTATATAAACAGTTCTTTGCTACGGAAACTCCAGAAGATCCCTCTTTCAAACCTCAAACAACGTTCGGAGAGGACGATCAAGGTAGGGAAATTGAAGAAGTTACATACGGAACGGATAAGGTAACTTGGACGTTATATAACTTACATGAGTACAATTTCAGTGCAGAGTTACCCGATTACACAATGGAACAAATAGTACCATCTCATGAAGAGAAGGTTGTGTCTAATTGGAGTGTAAAATTAGTAGATTTAGAGAATACTCTCTATCCTAATTATATTACAACTGCTAATATCATCTTTTTCCCTGAGAATTCAGAGGAATTATTTGCTTGTGGTCAAGGATGTGCTCAAGAGCATAGTATTAATGTATCAATATTTAAAAATGAAGGGGCAAAAAGTATAGACGATATTAAGAATCTGTTTTTAGATAACTTAGAGAAGAGTGCAGAAGATCAGTACGATATGGCTCTGACCAGTAAAGAGCAAACCAAATGGGATCATCAAGTTGTCTCTTTTGAATATAATGATATGATGGGGACAAATCAGAAAGGATATATACTGTCTAATTCAACATTTGTTTACATCATAGAGTACTTTATATCTAGTACACCTAAAGAATCGTTTGATATTGCTAACAAGGTGTTAGATTCGTTTGAGTTTGGTAATTAAATACCTTTTATCATGTATAGAGGGGATTTTTTAAATCCTCTCTTACTGTAATACTTTCTTGTTCCAACGGCTGAAATGACGGACACTTTGTTATAGCCGTTCTTTCTTGATATATCTTCTGCTTTCTCTATCATTTTTTTACCTAATCCTAAATGCTGTGATTCCCCCTTGCTTTTCTTGCCGATATTAACGACACCGCCGTACACATGAACCTCTCTAATGATGGAAGAATCTTTTAACTCATCAATATATACATCTTTTCGAGGTAAAGATAATCTTAAAAAAGAGCATATCTTGTCTGTATCCTTTGTTTTGTAAGAGATAAAGTACTCATTAGACACTGAGGTATTATACTGAATAATTTCGAGTTCTAAGTCATCTAATGTTACGTCTTCTCTCCGTATTTCTCTACCTCTAATATCCTGAATCTTTTTTCCTCTTTTTAATACTTCTCTCTGTGCGATTTCTCTAAAATTTGATTTAGTATTACCCGATATTATTTCATTCGATGGGATATCCCTTATAATTCGAGTTAATCGGGTATATCTAGGTGTAAGTGGAAGGATGGTAACAAACAATTCGAGTAACTCCTCGTATGTATACGGCTTGTACTTACCTTCTTCATAATATGTTTCTAAAAGGGTATTTTTAATAATGGATGTGGGATATATTTTTAATTCATCAGGCATGAATTCTTTATCCCAAAGCCTTTTGTAATCCTTAATATCTTTTTTGACAGTAGAACCGTAAAGATTGGGCATCCAGTGGGCGTGTATTTTAAATCCTGCGAGTCTAAGTAATTCAAAAGCCTTTTTACTCTCTTGGATTCCATGTCCTCTCAAATTTAGTTCTAAAATACTATCATCTAAACTTTGTATACCAAGCTGTATCTTAGTTGCACCTAATTTCCTAAATCTTACTGCTTCATCTTTTGTAATGTAATCAGGTCTTGTTTCTAGGACTAATCCAACATTTCTGCAAGAAGAGTTCTCATTTATCTCCTGTGTTTTATACAAATCCTCCCAAGTAGTGTTCTCTGGCCCCTTGTCATTTTTATACAATATATCTCCAAAACTATTCATTGCATCAAAGCATCTTTTCAAAAACCATACAGTATAATTTTCTGGATATACTGAACATGTGCCACCTAGAATAATGAGTTCAATCTTATCCGTATTATGTCCAATATTTTTTAATGCTTTAACCCTATTGTACGTTTGGAGGTAGGGGTCAAAACTGTTTTTTAAAGCTCTCTGAGCACCAGGCTCGGAAGATATGTATGATTTTGGCATATTGGGTTCATTTGGACAGAATATACACATACCAGGGCACATGAAAGGCTTCATCATTACAGTTACTGTCGCTACTCCAGATTGTGTTCTAGTAGGTTTCATTCTTATTCTTTCTTCAATGAGGTTGCTTTCTTCAATCTTTTTGTTCTTAATTAATCTTTTATACTCCTTTACTAACTCGTCATGCCTATACAAACCTTTACCCTCTTTGGGGTATTTTTTAAGAATTGTTTGAAGAGAGTTTTCTCTCCACGTTTTGGTATTTAATATTTTGTTAAATATTTCTATAGAATTTTTCATACTATGACCTAGCTGCTAATATACCTGTACTCCAGCACATCTGTAAATTGTAGCCACCTGTTGGTCCGTGTACATCAATTATCTCTCCAGCGAAGTAAAGGTTGTTAATTAGTTTTGATTTCATTGTTGTAGGATCTATCTCTTTGATATCGATCCCTCCAGATGTAACTATTGCCTTGTCCCAAGATTCTAATTTAATGGGTGTTACTCTGAAATCCTTTAGAAGGTTTACAACATCACTCCTTTCCTCTTTTGAAATTTCAGCAACTTTTATTTCAGGATTTACGCCAGAGAGCTGAACAAATATTGGAATTAAGGAGGAGGGGAGGAGTTTTTTTAAGGAGTTTTTAAATACTTTACTTCTGTATATGTTGAAATCTGCTTGTACTCTTCTATCTAGTATCTCTTTACTCAATGCTGGCTTAAGGTCTATGCTTAATTCTACATCTCCCTTTTCTAGTGCATCCCCTATATCTCTAGACATATCTATTATAATTGGGCCGCTCATACCATCTTTTGTAAATATTGCTTCTCCAAACTTAGATGTAATCTTCTTGTTATTTTGGTATGCGGTAATCTGCACATTAATTAGGGAAAGACCTTCTATTTTTTTTATCCATCTCTCTTTGCATATTATCGGAACTAGTGCTGGTTTAGGCTCAATTATTGTGTGTCCTACTAATTGAGCAAGAGTATATCCATCTCCATTTGATCCCGTTATAGGATATGATTTACCTCCTGTGGTTAATATATACCTTTTTGCCTTGAAATTGCCTTTGTATGTTGTTAGAGAAGCTATTTCATTCTCCTCAATGTTAAAATTTAGTACTGAGGTATTAGGTAAGATATCATCATTTATCTCTCTTTGTAGTGCATGTATTATATCCACGGCATTATTACTCACTGGAAATACTCTGTTTCCTCTTTCGGCCTTTAGTTTTACATTTAGCCTCTCTTGGAAGTAATCTATTGTGTCTTGTACTGTAAATCTAGAAAGTGCTCCGTAGAGGAATTTGCCGTTTCTTTGATATTTAGATACTAAGTCTCTTAAGTCATGATTCCGTGTTGTGACATTGCATCTTCCCTTGCCAGTTATCGCAATCTTTTTTCCTGGTCTTGGGTTTCTCTCAATAACGAGGATATCCTGTCCCAATCTTTTACACTCAACAGCAGCAAACATTCCTGCTGCCCCTCCACCAATTATTATTGTGTCATACGTTTTTCTCATAGCATATTATACCTTAGTACCCCCAGACCTGTCCCTGCTCTGTCCCCGATAAATCGAGGCAAACCAATTCGAATACCGCATTTTTCGGTTTTCTCCTCGCAATCAGAGACCCCCGAGAAAAAGACGTTGAACAATCAAAAAAGGCCGAGAACAGGCTATTCGATAGGGTCATGTTAGGGTCAGACCCGCTTCTGTGATAAAATGGCAGAATAATTTAAACATTTTTAAATATGCTGGAGAAAAACAAAGAGAAAACTCTTTTAATATTTAAGCCTGATGTATTACAAAGGCAAATAGTAGGGGAAGTAATCAGCCGATTTGAAAGAAAGGGTTTTAAAATCGTGGCTATGAGGATGATGATGGCAAGCAAGGAGTTAATTGGCAAGCACTATATTGATGATCCTAAATATTTAAAAGAGGTGGGAGACAATGCAAAAAAAGGTGCAGAGATGAGGGGTGAGGACACTTCAAATTGGAATTCACTTGAGAAAGGTAAATGGATCAGAGAATCCAACATAAATTACCTCACTTGCGGCCCAATTATCGCCATTGTGTTGCAAGGTTTCGGCGTTATTTCTGGTGTAAGAAAAATGTTAGGTAGCACAAGCCCTGCCGATGGTGATGTCGGAACAATTCGAGCAGATTTCTCGCTTGACTCATTCGCTCTTGCAGATGAGCAGCATAGAGCAACTAGGAGTATGATTCACGCATCAGATAGTGTAGAAAACGCGGAAAGAGAGATCGGTCTATGGTTTAATGCAACTGAGATTTCTGAGTATGAGACTGCAGCAGAGAAAATCTTTTATGATGTAAGTTGGTCTGAGTAGAATTAAAGTTTCAAAATTTCATCTATCAGAAGATTCTTCTGCGTAGAGGGCTGCTTATCATTTTTCTTTACTACCATCTTTCCATCTAAGAAATTTTTTAATCTTTGAAAATCTCTTTCCAATGTTTCCTTCAAAAGAGGATTGTAGAGAGCTACTGCAGGATGATACATTGCAAAGATCGGTATATTGCTTGGGTGTGAAAATGCTTGCCCATGTACAAGAGATATTTGTTGATCAGGAAGGAATCTCTCTAGAGCATGTCTCCCTAAAGGAATGATAACTTTCGGTTTAAGAAATATTAACTCTGCATTAACCCATACTCTACATGCCTCTTTCTCCTCTAAAGAGGGCTCTCTGTTTTCGGGAGGCCTATACTTAACTACATTTGTTACATACACATCCTCTCTTGTATATCCGATACCTCTAAGTAATTCATCTAAGAGTTTCCCAGCAGCTCCCACAAACGGTCTTCCCAACTTATCTTCGTTTAATCCAGGTGCCTCTCCAATGAATACAATCTCGGATTTGGGTGGCTCAATTTCATACACTGGTTGGGTAGCACTTGCTTTCAATTTACATCGGTTGTGTAAGGCAAAATATTGGTGTATTTCTTTCAAATTCTTAAAATCCTCTATCTTCATATCTAATTATATATGAGATAGTGTATAATTAGCTATGAAAAATTTAGAATACAAAGTAGATGTGTTTACTGGTATACGACCCTCTGGTGGTCTCACCATTGGGAATGTAATAGGGTCGGTTAATACAATAGTGACACTACAGAAGGAGAAAAAGATTGGTCGCCCTATGGTTTTTGTTGCAGATTTACATGCTTTAACTGATGCTGAACCTAAAGATACTCAGAAGCATGTTTTTGATATTGTAAAAGATTACATTGCACTAGGCTTAGATCCCCAGAATTGTGACATCTTCATTCAATCACATCTGATAGAAGAGATTGCTGAATTAAATATATATCTTTCTAGATTGGTTACGGTTTCTGAGTTGCTGAGAGTTCCTACTCTTAAAGAAAAGATTAAAAGAAGAATGGACACATCCGAAGCGACTCTTCTTTTAGCAATGTATCCAATAATGATGGCATCAGATATACTTCTTCAGAAATCTAAGTTTGTACCAGTAGGTGAGGACCAGAAAGCTCATATTGAGATATCAAGGTATCTTGCAAGGAAATTTAATAAGGCATATGGAGAAACAATTCCTGTCCCTAATATTCTTTCTTTGGGAGCCCCAATTAGGATTAAATCATTACACGGTGAAGGTAAAATGAGCAAGAGTAATCCTAGTGGAGCAATACTTATAGATGATCCCATTGAGATATCCTTAAACAAAATTAAAAAAGCTCAGAGTGCCTTTGCAGGCGTAATGACTGATTCATTGGAGTCATTAATTAAAATTGGAGAGTATGTTTCTAACGAAGAAGAGAAAAAGGTATTGGAGGATATTGTTAAAAGTCATATGAATAGTAAGAATGTAATGGGCGAGTTAAAATCAACTATTTCCTTTGGAATGAGTAGGTACTTAGAAGAGTTCCAACAGAGAAAATCAAAGATTGTGGATTCAGATGTTGAGAAACTCTTACAAGAGGGTGGTAAAAAAGCGAAAGAAAATGCAAAAGAAACTATTAAAGAGGTAAGAGAATCAATGGAATTGAAATATATTTAGTACTCTTCAACTGTTTTACAGTTCTCTCGATGTATTTGATCTATTCTATCTTCTACGAGAAGTTGTAAATCTTTTGGATCCATTTTTAAGGATTTTGCATTTGCTGTTATACAGTACTGTATATCATCAGGAGTAGAGTCAGGATCTTGCATCCTTCTTATCACACTATTTATATTTCCTTTTAATTTTTCTTCTGGATTATTGTGTATTGGGTAACCACATGCCCCGTCGTGATGGATTCTCTCTCCTCCGTATGTCTCCATTGTAGCCTTAGGGAAGTATCTCTCTATACTCATATTCAATATTTGCAAGTTTAAAGCATCCATTATATCAGATAATTCTTTTTTGGGAAGTGATATCTTTTTTTGAAAATTTGGTATATTAAATATATGGGAAAAAGATTGTATACAGTTACAGAGGTGAAGGATTTGATAGGGCAAAGTAGTGCTCTTCTATTTGATTTTGACGGTACATTGATTAACTTAGACCAGCTTAATGTAGATTCCTTTGCTTTCGTATTTAAAGATATGTTTAATTTAGATTTCTCAAGAGAGGATTTTATGAAATATATCTCAGGTAGAGGTTCTAGAAATGGAATAGTGAATTTTTTAGAAACAAGGGGAGTAAAAGATTTTGAGAGTGACCAACTATACAGTAAATTTTATGATTATAAGAATAGACTAATTGAGGAAAGAATAGATGATGAGATTTACCTCATTCCTGGTATTAAAGAGTATTTGCAATCTCCTGAGATATTTAAAAAGAGGAAAATAATTGTAACCTCTTCTAGAAAAAAACATGTTGAAAGAATGCTTACACATTTTGGTATATATCAGCATTTTGAGATAGTAATGGATAGGCATGATGTAATTAGGGGAAAGCCTGATCCTCAACCGTTTTTGAAAGGGTTAGAGTATCTTGGCTTAAGTAGTGATAAATGTATAGCGTTTGAGGATTCTTTCTTTGGGTTACAATCTTCTAAAAGTACCGATCTTTTCACAGTAGGTGTCTTGAACGAGGGATGGAATGATGACTTTGTCTATCATTTATCCGATTTTGTAATTAGTAATTATTTGGAGCTACTGTAATTTTTTTAAAGATATTAACTGCATCTAATCTCTCCCAAAGCTTTGGTTTTCAACTTCAATATATTGGTTTGTAGTATAATGGGATATGAGTAAATATATAGTGACATTCCTTGAGGGTACAAAGAATTATGTAATAGAGGAATTGAATGAAAAGTTTTCCAATATTGAGAATATAAATGGGAGTGGTAATGAAATATCCTTTGAATCTGAGATAGAGGATATTGAAGCTTTTAGAAAGTTACTTTCACCACTGTCAATTGTAGATGGTATCGGAAGGAGAATAGATCTCTCTAAAAGGGAGTGGAGAAAGGAGTATATTCCTGCTGGTATTAATCCGTCACTGGCATACATCATGTGTGTGATAGCGCAGCTAAGGGAGGAGGATATTCTATATGACCCCTTCTGTGGTAGCGGAATCATTCCAATTACGGGATTAAAATACTTTAGTACTAAAAGAGTAATTTGTTCGGATATTAGTGGTAGCGCTATAGAGAAAAGTAGGAGGAATTTCATAAATGCAGGTATTGAGCAGGATAAGTACAAGTTATTTAGGAGTGATATTAGAGATATTAAGTTAGTTAAACGGAATGTTGATGTCATTATTAGTAACTTGCCTTTTGGTATAAGGGTAGGGAATCATGAGGAAAATATTGAGTTGTATGTAGCATTAGAGAAAGTTTCTCAGAGAGTACTACATAAAAGGGGTAGATTAATTCTGCTTACTCAAGAGAAGAACTTACTTAGAGAAGTGTTTAAAGAGGGTGGCTGGGATGTGAAATCTGTATTAAGAGTAAACCAGGGAGGCTTGTTACCTGAGGTTTTTATAATAAGGAGAGGAGCTAATAGTTAGTTTTGTGTTTGATTATAAAAAAAATACTTAAATACCTAGTATAATTTTTAATTCATTCTCTATCTCCTCATTAAAACCTGAAAATGCTCTATCATTTACAAAGAGGATTGGGTAGTATTCGTAAGTAGTGGATATCCCTTCACTTGTAGGATTATTTACCTTATGCGCATTTAACTGAGATTGAAAATCTATATCTGTAACTAGGTGCTCTTTGTATTCAACATTATTCTCATTTAAGAATTGTAGTAGCTCAAGACACATTGGGCCTTGTGCATTATGAAAGACAACGGGGTTCTCTTTTTTGTTGGTTTCAATTTCTTTAAAATTACCCTCATTTAAGTCTTCTACCTTACATGGGTTTGAGACATTAACTTCATTTTCGTATTCCATTTGAGGTCTTATCTTTTCGGGGGTATATGGGGCATTTTTGTTTATTGGGATTTGCCACATTGGCATTTCCTTATCAACTGTTCCTAATATATCCAAATTTACCCACTCAACATCGTACTCATCCCAAAATTTTAGCCACATTCTATTCCACCTCTCTTTATAGCCTCCTATATATGTATGAGATGTCGCTATGAATTTCTCTTCTGTGATTGCTCTTTGATACTCTCTTTCCATATCTTGGGGAGTTCCATTTCTTTCATAAAAACTGTAATCACAGAAGCTGCCGTATTTAAATTCAAGGGTGTCAATATTTGAAACAGATATTATTTTAACATTGTATTCTTGAGGCTTATATACAACCGTTGCTAACTCTGTTGTGCCTCTCGCCGTTATATATTCTATTCCTAATTCATCTGCTATCTTGACTGTAGTTTCGTCACTTGCCATATATCTTGAGCTAATTATTCTTGGTTTTACACCAAGATACTGTTCTGATGTTTTTAGCATATCTGTTATTAATTCATACTGTTTGTCATATGTCATGTCCCAAAAAGGTTCAGGATCATATGACACTCCTATCTCTATAACTTCTGTTTTCAATATTTCTTTAATTACAGTAGAGTTTTGTTCTATGAAATCCGCATTGACAAGCAGAATTCCATGTATATTTCTCTCTTTCATATCATTTACCATATTTATTAATCCATCTGTTTTACCAAACTCTATTAGTAACATCATTGCTTTTGGAGTATTTTTCTCGTTAGTCGAATTCTTTGTTGTGCATAGATATTTGCTTAGAAAAAGATACTCCAAGAGTAAAAGAGATATTACTCCTATCACAAGGAGTAGGGTAGTGAGATATTTTTTCTTCATTAGGAAAAGTTTAGATTTTAAATATAGGGGGTGCATTTTTTTGTAATGCTCTCTCTATATTATCATAAAAGGCACTTGATTTGCTTGAAGTGTTTACTGTGTTGTTAGTAGTGATAGAAGGCATTGCTAAGAGACGAAGTATTTGGTAAATTGAAGAAAGGCAACCTCAAGTTTACACGAAACAACTGTAAGTTGGTGGTTGCAGCTGGTGTTATTGTAATAAAATCGGCTATTAAATTATAATATTTATAAAAATGAGTATTCGTAAAAATATTGAATATCTCAGAAAGCAGAAAAGACTTTCGCAAGAGGAGCTTGCTTATAAATTGGGAGTATCTAGGCAGGCGGTATCTAAGTGGGAGTCAGGAGCAGCATTTCCAGAAACTGAAAAAATGCTCTCCTTATGTAAGATATTTGACTGTACATTAGATGAACTAATGAATACAGATATTGAAGAGTCTAGGAAGGATCAGGAAAGAAAATATACTTTAAATGGCATAATAAATGAAATTACTGAGATATTAAGAAGTACCTTCCATATGTTTGATACTATGAATTTCAGATCATTTATTAGATTTGTTTTTGAGATTGGTATTCTATGTATTCTTATTCTCATATTTCATATCCCATTCTCATACATTTCTAATTTAGGATACAATGTACTACACCACATTCCAGGGAGTATCTCTCAATTTTTAATTTCGTTGTGGCATTTCATTATAGAGCTTGTATATATTGTGATTGCAATTGTTTCTTTCGTATATGTATACAAGATTAGATTTTTGGATAAGTTTGCCCATGCAAGCAGAGAGGAGAGTAAGAGTGATATTGAAAAGGAGAATGTCTCTGTAAAAAAATCTAAAAAGGAGAAGAGGGTTGATGTTAGGGGGTATGATTTTGGTATATTCTCATTTATTGGTAAGGCTATCGTTATATTCATAAAAGCGCTTACTATTTTTCCTTCTGCACTATTTATTTTCTTACTTTTCATGTCATTTGCGGGGATATTGATAGCTATTGTAGTAGGGTTTCAGGGTGTAAGATTTTTTAGTATATTTGTTTTGCTCTTAGCAGTTATTGCTTTATCCATAGCCTTACTCTATGTAATATACAACTTCTTAGTTAATCATAAGAGTAATTGGAAAAAACTTTTTATAGTATTCATATGTTCAATAGCGGGTTTGGGTATTGGGGCAGGAATTGCTGCTTTAGAATTAAGTTCTATGAAGATTTCATCACAGGCTCCGTTAGCAGTTGAAAGTACTTCCTCTTTTAAAACGGTAGAGATGAGAGATGATCTATATTTAGGGGATATTTTTTACCATATTGAATTTGTTGAAGACAGCTCTTTAGCGGATAGTATAAAGTTGGAGGCAATATATTACACATGGTTTACTGAGGAAGTGGGATTTAATGTAGATGATTCAACAGGGAATATATACATAAGTTCTAATCGAGAGCATACAATTAATCTTAAGGCTTTATACGATATCCTGCTAAAGGATTTAAAAGAGAAGAGGATTTCTGATTACTCTGAGCTAGGAAATATCCGCATTAAGGTATATGGGAGCAAAGAAAATATTACAAAATTAGAGAAGAATAGATATGGTGAGTATATTGAGTATTAAATTGATATGACCTTGTTATACCCTTACTATTAAATTATAATTACCTGTATGAGTGAAACAAATCCAGTTTTGAAAATATATGATACTCCTCAGCGTAAAAGAGTGGAATTTGAACCGTATAACAAAGGCAAGGTAAGAATGTATAGTTGTGGTCCTACAGTTTACAATACAGTTCATATTGGTAATCTTAGATCTATTGTAAATTTTGATGTTGTAGGTAGAGCTCTTAGATATTTAGGGTATGATGTGAAGAGGGTCGTCAATTTCACAGATGTTGGTCATATGTCTTCAGATGCAGATTTTGGTGAAGACAAGATTGAAAAAAAAGCCAAAGAAGAGAATGTAGGTGCAACAGATATCGCTAATAAATATATTTTTCATGTTGTAGAGAGCTTTAGAAAGTTAAATGTTCTAAATCCAAATGGTACTGAGATTAAGTTAAATATTGATGTTAAAGATACCACAAAAGAAGAATGGGCAGAGTTAGGATGGGCTAGAGCAACTGATTACATTCTAGAGATGATAGAGTTAATATCTCTAATAGAGAAAAATGGGCATACATATGAGACAGAGCAGGCTTTGTATTTTGATATTTCAACATATCCACAATATTTTGAATTCACAGGACAGAAACTAGAGGAGAAGCAGGTTGCAGTAAGAGAAGAGGTAAAAGGAGATCCCAGTAAAAGGCATCCTGCTGATTTTGTCCTTTGGATGAAGAGGTTTGGTAAGTATGAGAACCATATGATGCATTGGAATTCACCTTGGGGAGATGGTTTCCCTGGATGGCATATTGAGTGTTCTGCCATGAGTTGGAAGTTGCTTGGTGATGAAATAGATATTCATACAGGTGGTTCAGATTTAGTGTCCCTACATCACCCCAATGAGATAGCACAAAATTTTGGAGCTTTTGGTCATGATATTGTTAAATATTGGTTACATAATGCATTTGTATTTACAACTGATGGGGAAAAACTCTCTAAGAGTAAGGGTAATGCTTTAAGTTTAAAAGAGATAGAGCAGCGAGGTATAAATTTGATGGCTTTAAGGTGGTACTATCTTACCTCTAGCTATAGAGCACCTATGAATTTTAGTATGAAGTCCTTAGAGTCATCACAAAAAGCATACTTTAATATTATTAATGTCTTAAAGAAATTAGATAATGGAAAGATTGGTGCTGCTGATGAGAAATACATTACTCTCTTTAAGGAGGCTTTAGCAGATAATTTTAATACTCCAAAGGTACTAGCACTTCTAAATACTCTGATGAAGGCTGATTTGAAACCAGAGGATATTGTAGCTACCGCCTTTGAGTTTGATAGGGTGTTAGGATTAGATTTAGAGAAGGCAACCAAAGAGAAAATAGATGAAAGTCATGAAATGCCATCTCAAGATGTTGATGATATTGAGATAAGGGAGATATTGAATAGTAGACAGAAGGCTAGAGAGGAGAGAAATTGGGCTCTATCTGACCAATTAAGAGATGAATTGCTTGAGAAGGGAT
>CAZPFV010000004.1:18194-44022 GCA_964585985.1 uncultured Candidatus Saccharibacteria bacterium | reverse complement strand
GATATATTAATAAATAATCTTTTTAATTATACACTTTCTTGTTAAAATTAGTGTGCTTTTATGAAGAATTTTACAAATGATTTTCTAAAAAAATTTGAAGTAGAGCCTCTAGATAAATACTCAACCATTACAGTAGGAAAGGAGTATGAGGAATTTGTTGCTGAGATATTGGGTAAGAAGCTCTCGAAGAGTGTCTATCTTGTTCCTCAGGGTATGGTTCGCAGTGAGTATGAGGAGATAAGGGTGGGAGATAGATTAGACATTGAAAGATTAATATCTTTTGGTTACACAAGAGTAGAGAGAGTATGGAATGAGGGTGAGATATCTGTGCTAGGAGAAAATATCATTATGTGGCCATTTAGTTCTAAGTATGTATTAAGATTTACCCTTTTAGGAAATGATATTGAGCAGATAGAGAGTGTTGAACCAGAAAGTAGAAAAAAAGTAGAGAACAAGAAGGCTGTTAAAATATTTCCGCAGGGCATGGATGGGGTTGTGGGTAATGAGAGTGGTGAGGATATTTTAGTTATTGAAACAGTACCAAATATTTTTTTAGAAGAGGGGGTCATAGATATAGGGGTTAGGGCATTACCATCTTTCTCTCTTACTTCCTTAACAAAATCATCTATCAACATACTCTCTAATTACAAAGCAAGAGGATACGAGGTGTGGTACTTAAGTAATGATCTTTTTAAATATGATTCAGAGAGTGAATTAGCAGAGTATATAGATAAGGTATACGAGATTACTGATGCTGTAGAGTCTAGTATAAAGAGGGGATTTTTGTATGAGAAGGGTAAAATTTTAATTTTAACAGACAGTGAGGTATTAGGTGAGATACTACTTAAGCATGATAAATTAGATAAAGAGATTGATCCCTCCTCTGTTGACCTATTAAAAAAGATTTTAGTAGGAGATTATGTTGTTCATCAGGATCATGGAATTGGTAAATTTATGGGAATATCGCAAAAGGAGGGAGTGTCGTACATAGAGATTGCCTACGCAGGGAATGACCGTTTGTATGTACCTTTTTACTCTTCCGACAAGGTGATGAGATATATTGGTAGTGGTAAGGCTAAGCCAATATTGACAGGTTTAAATAGTGGGGTATGGTCGAGAGTATCTTCTAAGGCGAAGGAAGATGTTGTAGTAGTTGCCAAGGAGTTGTTACAGATATATGCATTAAGAGAGATATCAAAATCACAAAGAGTAATTTCCACAAGTAGCCAATTAGATGAGTATTGGAAGTTTGTTGATGAGTTCGAGTATTCAGATACAGAGGATCAATATATTGCAAGTAAAAATATTGCACAGGACTTAGGAAAGGATACCCCTATGGATAGGCTTCTGGTTGGTGATGTGGGCTTTGGGAAAACAGAGATAGGTATGAGAGCAGCATTTGCTGTCGTAAATAGTGGTATGCAAGCTGCTTTGTTGGCTCCAACAACAGTGTTAGCTAATCAGCATTTGAGAGTTCTTACTCAAAGATTTGCTAACTATCCCTTTAAGATAGCGTTGCTTTCAAGGCTCCAAAGTACAAAAGAGAGAGCAAATATTTTAGAGCAACTTAGTAAGGGTCAGATAGATATTTTAGTAGGCACTCACGCAATTCTCTCTTCAAGTGTCAAATTTAAGAATCTAGGATTACTCATTGTTGATGAAGAACAGAAGTTTGGAGTAAAACAAAAGGAAAAATTAAAGAGTAGTAGGGTAGATACTCATGTTCTCTCAATGACAGCTACTCCCATACCTAGGACCTTAAATTTATCATTAATGGGTGTTAGAGATATTTCAGTATTAGCAATCCCTCCACTAGGTAGGAAAGAGGTAAGTAATGAATTTAGTAAATTCAGTATGACGAAGGTAAAAGAGTGTATTCTAAGAGAGCTAAAAAGGAATGGGCAAGTGTACTACCTTCACAACAGGATAGAGAATATTTACGCCTTGGAAGAGAGTCTAATCAGAATGCTCCCAGATGTTCGCATTGAGGTTGCTCACGGTAGACTTCGTGGACAAAAGTTAATCGAGGTTATGAATAGGTTTGTTAAACATGAGATTGATGTTTTACTTTGTACTACCATTATCGAAAATGGATTAGATATTTCTAATGCGAATACCTTGATAGTAGATGATATTAATAGGTTGGGACTTTCACAGATGTATCAAATTAGGGGTAGGGTTGGTAGAGGGCAGACTCAGGCATATGCATGTTTTTTGTATGATCAGCTAAGGGGAGATGCACAATTAAGATTAGAAGCCTTGAGAGAATCAGAGGCACTAGGCTCTGGATTTGTGCTATCTAACAGGGATTTAGAGATTCGAGGGGCAGGAGATATACTTGGTAAGAAGCAGAGTGGTACTATAAATTCAATCGGTTACGGATTGTACACACAATTACTGTATGAAGCAATTGAGAGATTAAAGAAGGTAGATAAGTAGAGGTGATTTTGATGTTCAAATAATTTTCACTTGTTCGTATTTCATTTCTAGTCTATGATGTTTACCATGTCTACTGTCTTGTATAGAAAATATCGTTCCCAAGATTTTAATCAGTTAATTGGCCAAGACCATATTACAAAAATTCTTAAAAATGCCATTAAGAGTGATCAGATTTCTCATGCATATCTTTTTGTTGGATCTAGAGGTACTGGAAAAACTAGTACTGCAAGAATCTTTGCAAAGGCAGTAAATTGTACTCACATTAAAAAAGATGGTAATCCATGTAACAAGTGTGATATTTGCGAATCCATTAATGTAGGTAATTACTTAGATATGATAGAGATTGATGCTGCCTCAAATAGGGGTATTGATCAGATTAGAGAGTTAAAAGAAAAAATTGAGTTTGTACCCTCTAAGGGCAGATTTAAGATATACATCATTGATGAGGTTCATATGTTAACCACGGAAGCATTTAACGCTCTCTTGAAGACCCTTGAGGAGCCTCCTGCACATGTCATATTCATATTAGCTACCACAGATGTCCATAAATTACCTCCTACAATACTGTCTAGGTGTCAGAGATATGATTTCAGATTAGGTACGCCAGATGAGGTTCGTAATGCGATAGATATGATTCTTTCTAAAGAAAATTTTAAAATAGAGAAAGAGGGTTTAGAGCTTATTGTAAAAAATGCTAGAGGAAGCTATAGAGATGCTCTCTCACTACTAGATGTTGTTGTGAACAGCCAACTAAAGAGCAAAAATCCAAAAGAAATTACAGAGGATGAGGTAAGAAATGTTTTAGGTATTCCTGAGGTATATATGGTTGATAACTTTCTTTCAGCCTTAATCAATGGAGACTCGAAGGGAGCTTTGGAGTGTATTAATGAATTAGAGAGTAAAGGGACAAACTTAGTCCAATTTACATCTTTCACACTTGAGGTTTTAAGAGAGGTATTGGTTGCAAAAATTTCGGGTAACGATATTGAGGAGTATACTTTTGCTGAGAGTTTAGGACTAAGAGATTTGCTCTCCTTAATTAAAGAGTTCCTTAATGTAGAGAGAGAGTTAAAGGGTAATAGTAATCAGATATTAATATTGCAAATGTTAATACCTGTATTTATGGAAAAATTCTCAGATGTAAGAGAAGAGACAAAGAAAAAGACAATAGTGGAGGGTAAGAGTGAAAGTGTTGAAATAGTAAATACAGATGTAATTGTTCTCTGTTTAGATGATGTAAAAAAGAAATGGAAGAGTGTAGTAGAGGCAATCAAACCACTTAATCAAACCCTCTTTGCGTTCCTTAACTCCTCTGAGCCGATAAGTATTGAGGAGAATACTTTAAGTATAGAGGTACCTTTTAAATTCTATAAGGACCAGATTGATTCTGCTGCAAGCAGAGACATCATTAATCAAGCTATCTTTGATACATTAGGTACTCATTGTAGAGTAAAATGTTCAGTCAATGAGAGTGTAAAGCCTAAGTTAAAAAGTAATGCAGATATAGTTCTGAAAAGTGTACCTGTAATTAAGAAAGAGGAGAAAAAATATCCTCCTAAAAAGAGTAATCCTGATATAGAGGCTATCTTCGCTGGTATGTAATTATCATATTATGTATAATTAGGTTTGTAATATTTAAATTTTTTCGTATATTGAAATGTTAAATCCGAAAGAGTTAATAAAGATGCAGATGGAAGCAAAGAAGATGCAAAACAAATTAAGAGAGAAAAAAATCTCTGGTGAATCCAAAAGTGGAATGGTGAAAATCTCTATGAATGGAGCTCAAGAGTTTGAGGATATCTGGGTAGATGATACTTTGCTAGACCCTCATATGCTGGACAGATTAAGAAAAGATATGAAAGAGGCATTCAAGGAGTATCAAAAGAAATTACAGAAAGAGATGGCTCAGGATATTGATTTAGACACTATCAAAGGAATGTTTAGCTAATATGTCTGTACTTCCAAAGTCAGTTGAAAATGTAATTAATGAATTTAGTAAACTCCCAGGAGTGGGTCCTAAATCAGCTGCTAGAATGGCGTATCATTTCCTTAGATCTCCAAACAAGGATGCTACTAAATTAGGTAATACCTTAATTGAGATGGACAGTAAGGTTCAATTCTGTTCATCCTGCTTTAATGTTACAGATATGGAGATCTGTGAGATTTGTAGCAGTGCCTTGCGAGATCACAGTATGATATGTATTGTGGAAGAACCTTTGGATGTAGTGGCTTTTGAGAGCTCTGCAATATTTAATGGCTTATATTTTGTACTAGGTGGGGTAATATCTCCTGCCGATGGTATTACTGCTTCGGAGCTAAGATTTTCTGATTTAGAGGAGAGGATAAAGTCACAGTTAAAAGATGGTGCAGAAAAAATTGAATTAATAGTTGCGACCAATCCCAGTTTAGAAGGAGAGGCTACTGCCAGTTATATTCAAGAGATCTTTGCTCATTACATCAAGGAGGGTAGAGTACAACTTACTAGGTTAGCCATGGGCCTTCCTACTGGAGCAGATTTGGAGTATGCAGATAGGCTTACATTAAAACGGGCTTTAGAAGGGAGAAGGGAGATATAATTATTATATAGAGTATGAGTAATCAAAATACTGTAACATTAGAATTTAAGAAGAGTGAATTTGATAGAGTAAAAGATACTTTACTTGCTCACGATTGGAATCAGCAGGTAGATAATAATCAGTATGTAGTTTTTAAATTTAAAAGTCCTAGCAATTCAGTAGGAACGATGTACTTCAGTGGTAAGTTAGTTTTTCAGGGTAAAGAAGATTTTACACCCATTATATCTAGATTAAACTCCGAGGTACTTTCTTCTGCTGAAGATGTTGTACCTCATATAGGGGTAGATGAGGTAGGTAAGGGTGATTATTTTGGTCCTCTTGTTGTTGTAGCCTGTTTTGTTACAGAAGAGTTTGTAAAAAAGATTGAGATTTTAGGTTTTAAAGATTCAAAAAAATTTTCAGATGGAAAGATTACTAAATTGTATAATCTAGTTAAGGATTATCCATACTACTATCCTTCAATTGTCTTTCCTAAGGATTACAATGAAATGATATTAGAGTACAAAAATGCTTCTTTGCTACTTGCTAAACAGCACGCTTTAGTTATTGAAAATGCACTCTTAGATCTTAAAAGGAAGGGAGTAGAGTGCGAGCATGTTGTTATAGATCAATTCTCTAATGCAAAGAGTAGGGTGATTAATGAATTAGGTCCTTTGGCTAAACAAAGCAACCTTATACAAATACATAAAGGGGAATCGGATATTGCAGTTGCAGCAGCCTCCATTATAGCGAGAGGAATTTTTGTAGAGGAGTGGGAGAAGATGGATCAAAAATATAATTTCCACTTTCCCAAGGGAGCTTTTAATGTAATAGATAATGCGAAACTGTTTGTATCAGTACACGGTGCAGATGAGTTATACAATGTAGCAAAGGTAAGCTTTAAAACAACTAAAAAAATTTTAAGTTTGTTTTAACTTTTTCTTTGATAGATCTTTGTAAACAGATTTTACAAAGAAGACAGACACTAATATTGCCACTACTAGAAAGATAAACTCTAGTATGTAATTAGGTAATTCAATTTCAACTGCTTTAGGGACTCCGTCAATACCGTTGAACACTTCTCCTTTAATAATTCTTTTTAAGAATATATCAGATATATGCCAGTAAGAGATTTCTACCTCTTTTTCTAATGTTTCTCTAGGATATACTTTCTTTTGCTCTTGATTTAAATAGAGATATTTTGATTTGTATATGTTTTTTTCATTAAAGATATCCACTCTTCCTTGAGGTGTAATCACATAGTTTGAATTATTGTTAATACTGTATTTAAGCTTTAAGGGTGAGATGAATGGAATACCTTTACTTTCAATTTCAAAATGCACAGAGTATTTATCAGTAGCGACTCCTTTTATCTGATTCTCAGGAGAAACAATATCTAATATTACTAATTGTGCTATAGAGGAGCTAATGTTAATGTTTTCCTCCTGACCTTTTGGTGTAATAGCTAAGATATTAAAATATGAGCCCTCTTGTAAATTATCGAAAGGATAAATCTCATATTTGATATTGAATGATGAATTTGCGTTTACAGTAATGGTGTCTGTGTCTGCTTTGATAAATATTTCCTTTCTATCTTCTGAGATATCATCGTTTTTAGGATTGTAAGAGTATGGAGTTATTGATACTTCAAGGGGAGTGTCTTCATCGTTATTAAAAACAACGACCCCTTCTTTTCTCTCTCCTTGAGAAAGAGTTACTCTAGAAATAGCGGGGTCAATGCTGTGTGCATTGATAGAGGAGATACCGTAGGAGGTATATAGTAATATTGTAAGAAGGGCAATTTTAAGGAGTTTCATTTTTCCTTTTAGCATTCTTCCTCTTTGAGTTAATCGTAATAAGGAGAATTATGATAGCTAAGATAATTAGAATAATCTTCCATGGGAAGACCCAAAAGGTTGTTTGTGCATTTAATACAGCAAATCCAGGTTGAAATGTCCTGTATGTTGTAACCAATGTAGCAGTTAATGGACCTAGTGCTATTGCATTGTTTACAGAGAGATAACTTTGTTGTTTCCAGCTATCTTCAAAATCTCCCGTTGTGTCTCTGAGTAGACTTTGTGAATTTTTGTTAAAAGGTATTCTAGCGACCTCTTGTTTAAAGATATTTTCTACTACTATCTCGCCTGTTGGATTTATATGTGTATCACCTATATTTTTTATTCTTGTTGAGAAGAAAACATTTATTTTTTCATAGAATTTTTTATCAGCGATGAATTTTAGCAGCTCCGCATTTTCAATGAAGTCATCACCAATCTGTATAAGGATTGGAGTGCCAGCGGCTAAATTTGTGAAGGCTGCAGTACCACCCTGTTGTGCATCGTTTTCTGAAATTAAAAATATTTCTACATAGTATTCACCCTCAGTAACATCTTGTGGGACAGTGATAGAGTATTTCAATTTACTATTTTTGTTAGGAACAAGGCTGATGGTATCATTTTCGACAGTAACCCATTTAGATGCAGAGTAGGGTGCCTTGGCATCATCTTCAGGTGTTAATATTATCGCTGTACCTGGTTGATTCTCTATTTGTTGGAATGCACTTATATATACTTTGTATGTACCTGTCTGCTCTGCCAAATTCCAATACACTATTTCGTCTGAATATACCTCTCCTGGAGTTAATTTTAATGTTTTCGATGTAGGTGCGACACCTATTGATAGGGATCCTTGAGCAAAAGAAGACGATAGAGTAAGTAAAAGGATTACTAATGATAAAAATATTTTCTCTTTATATTTCCCAAAACTATTTAAAATCATGTTCTAGTATTATATAGGAAACTAGTAGTAACCGCCACATACAAAGTAAACAGACTCCGTGTATGAACCAGAGGTAGCAGATGCTTGGGCTTTTGCTCCGTATGTTACTGTAGAGGGTTCAACATTGGATTGTGTTCCACTCTGAGATAATACTAATTTAGCCCCAGTAAATAGCCTATCAATGGTACCAAATGTGCCAACTGGCGTGGCAACAAAGTTTGGTGCTACTGTAGCAGGGTCTGTAGCATCAGGGTCAGTAAGAGTTAAGCCAAATCCGTAAACAGATGGGCTAGAAAGATCTAATCTGTCTGTTGGGCCTGAGGGAATTAACGTTGTTCCATTCCAAAGTCCTGCATCTCCAGTTGTACCTTGTCCTGTTCCATAAACAGCCCAGTAGTAGCCATTACTTGTAGTAGAGGTAGATATTGTGTGTGATCCTGTCGCATATGTACCTCCAGCATAAAGAGTACCAAGGTTTACAGTGTTTGCACTAATACCACAGTTTACAGTTGGTATATCCGATACCGTTGCACTTACAACAACAACATCATCAGCGACTAAGTAAATTTTGAAAGACTTTGAATCAATTGGAACACCTCCTTGGTTTACACTAACTGTGATTACATGTTCACCAGCGGTGCTATCTGTACCGAGTATCCCTATGTTGTTAGCTATACTTACACCGTATGTAGTGCCCGCTGTCAGAGCTCCAACATTTGTAATAGTAATTGTATCAGCAGTACTGCCTGAACCTTGAGAGCATGTGGCAGTAAGTGCACTGCCTGAATTTGGTAGGCCCACATCTATTTGCCAGTTTCCTCCACTTAGATCTACAACGGAAGATGTTGTGGATGCAACTGTAAGAGCTCCTGTTGTTCTACACCATCTCGTATCTTCAGCATCTGGGAATTCAATCGTTACGGTGCCACCAGAGGGTATCGCAGTAGCTGTATCTATTGCTAATATCATCTCAACAGTTTGGCCTGTAGTACCCGCTAGGTTAGTCTTAATTCTACTTAGAAAAAGATATGCTGCAGTTAATGTAGCTGCCTGTGTTGTAGAAGTAATCAAAAAAGCGAAAAATAGTACAACAAGAGCTGTTGGTATTGTGTACTTTAGGGTTGATAATATTTTTTTCACAAAAGGCAGTATAAAAAATTAATAAATTTCTTTTAATCTATAGCTAAAGAGTATATTAAATATATTTTTGTGTCAAGAGTTAAAACCTTGGGATTAAAATAAAGAAAATGGTTTCCTGATAATCTGTTCCTGCTGGCATATTATTACCTGGTTTCGCTATTACCTTCAACCCCATTCTTCCATTAAATACAGGCCTGTCTGATTCATAAACCTTGGAAGCTGTTGTACCTACTATTCCTACATTATTTCCACTACCAGAGTAATCAGGAGTAGGGGTAATCGAGCCTAAGTGTGGGTATGTATCCTGATTTATATATTCATTTTGTAAACCGAATCCATGGGCAGCGCTATTTAAGTCTGCAGTCGCAGATGTAATTATCTGTCCTGTTGTATTACTCTTTAATCCACCATTAACTCCACGGGTTACAATAGCAAATCCTCCCTGAGAGTTTGTGCCTGCATCTAACCATATCCTATTCTCCGCTGTGATAGGGGCAGAGCCTCCTATTAATTCATAAGCACCTGTAAAAGAGATAGTATAGGGAGGGGTATTTTCAGCCGATATTCCATTCTGCTTCTCTATATCTATATCAAAAAATAAAGAGCCAGAGGATGTTGTGCTAGAGGAGATTGGGCCGAGTGTTGTTTGAGTAAAATCACCGTGTAGAGCACCAATTCTAATATAGTATGTAGTTCCTGTTTTTAAGCCTTGAATATTGAATACTGTAGTTTCCCAATCTCCTTTTGTTAAAAAATCAGCAAGATTATGTGTTGAAATTGATTCTGGCCAAAATGTATTTCCATCTATATATCGGATATCTGAAACAAAATTGTCCTCTGAGATCTGTATCTCATAAAGAGTATCTGAGGGGTTTCCATTTACAGCTATTTCGAATCTCGCCCTATCATAACAGCCTGATGGACCACATATTGCCATCATACCTCCAGTTACTAATTCTGATGGGCCACTTACACAGTTAGATGTACCCACTGTATCAGTTTCAAAACATGAGACTTGAGGTACGGCAGGTAGAAACGCCTCCTCAGGGCTAGTAAATAGCTTATAGCTTGTTGAATAGTTTCGTGGATTGTTTGAAATACGGCCAACCTCTAAGAGAGCAGAGTAATCACCATCAGAGGTTTGGGTTAATCCTCCTTGGTTTGTTGTAGCTCCAACAATTTTGTAATTGCCTGAGTCTAACTCTGCAGCAAAAATTGAGTAGGGGGTAAGAATAAGGAGCTGTATTAATAATATTGTATGAAAGGCAGGTTTAAATCGCATAATTGTTAAGAAATAATATTGTATATATTTAGTATAGTCAATTCATTGTGATATAATTTGTGGCTTGGAGAGATGACAGAGTGGTCGAATGTGACGGTCTTGAAAACCGTTGTACGGCTTCCGTACCGTGGGTTCGAATCCCACTCTCTCCGTTTTACTATTCAACAGTACTCATCTCTATACTGTGTACTCCCCAATCTGAACTATCATTAAACATTGTAATAGAGACATAGTATCCAGAGATCTTGTATGTAATATATGCGTAATGGCCCATATCAGAATCATTATCTATTCTTTTCTTCTTAACTTTTGGATTTGAGATATCTACAGAATTAAGTAAAGTAAGGGATTTCTCAAAATCCTTTTTTTCATTTACCGTTTTGTATGCATCTGTTGATAAGTCATAGGCCCTTTCAAAATCTTTTTTTTCAATAAGTTGTAAAAACTCTCTTGAGATTCTGTACGGCTCTGCTCTTGTATATAAAATAATTGATATTAAAAGAATTCCAAGAATAAGGATAGGTACAACGACAAGAGAGATATTAATTATTTTATCTTTGTTTGTTTTAATAAATAGTGATACTTTCTCTTTAGAGAGTTGCGGTATAACAAGAGGTTGCACAACATTTCTACTGTTGAAAGCTGTATCTTGAATAAGGGTTTGTTTGTTCTCTCCATGCTTTCTAGGTGTAATAAGTTTTAACCCATCAATATTTGAGAGTTGTACTTTTTGAGCCTTTGATTTTTCTTTTTCTTTAGCTATTTCAAGAAACTGACTTGTTATACTGCTATCAGAAGATTTGTTTTCACCAAGTGGGCTTGGTTTTTTAAGCTCCATCTTTTATTTCGGGCAATTTTGTATATATACTATATAAATTACCATAAAAAAAATAGTTAAGAAAGTGATATAATATCAATATCTAACTTTACATTATTAAAAGATATGTTTGGTTTTAAAGGGAATAAGACAAAAAATAAAGAAAGTGTGAATATCTTTGATATAAAGTCTGTAGATGAGTTGATTGAAAAGATTAAGGAAAGGTTTAACAAGACTTTGGAGGAAGAGTTAAGAGAACAGTTAAACAAGTTGAAAATTGAATATAAAAGAGATGAGCAACAGGCAATAAATACGGGATTAACTGCTAAAGCAGAGGAGAAAGCAAAGGAGTGGATCTGCCCAAGAATACCCCCATGGGTAAACCCAGATATGTTGACAGTCCTAGGTTTTTTGTCAAGTTTTATAATTGCTGCGGGCTTTATATTAGGTTTTACAAATAGGTGGTACCTATTACTGGTTGTTATCGGACTAATTCTTAATTGGTTCGGAGATTCCTTTGATGGCAGTCTTGCTAGGTATAGGAAAAAGACTAGGCCTAACTACGGCTACTATATTGACCATATTGTAGATGCAGTTGTAATTACTATCTTAGGAGCAGGCTTAGGACTATCAGGTTTTGTGAAAATCGAGATTGCCCTTGCTTTTGTAATTATGTATTTAATACTAATGACGCATGTTGAGCTAGTAACCTATGTGCAAAATGAGTTTAAATACTCTTTTGGCTTAATTGGCCCAACAGAGGTCAGAATTATTGGGATTCTCGCCGCTATCATTATGTTCTTTGTGCCAGTACAGTATTTTGATGTTATTGGACATTTCTTAACTCAGTATGATTTCTTTGTTATCTTTGCAGTCGTTGCAATGGCTATTATAATTGTTGTAAGTATTGTAGGTAAGGGTATTGAGTTAGACAAGATAGATAGGAAGAAGTGGGATAAATAGGATACTTGCTAATTTCAGTACTTTTTAATCTTTCTAATCTAAAATTAGGTATCTAAATTAATTTACATACCTAATGAGAAAGTTCCTCTGTCTGTTATTGATATTTTTTACATCGTGTTGTATAGCTTCTGCAGACAAATTTTTTAAAGATCAGGATATTTTTGAAAATAGGTATTACGATACATTAGGATACGCAATAGGGGAGGTAGCTGAAAATGGCAAATGTCCTAACTGTGTTGAGTATGATGCTACCAAAATATACGGCTCCTTTAGTTCCAACATTATTTCCTATACCCATATTGATGATATTACTAATCCAGATCCAGTATACGGTTTAATGCGTTTACATAATCTTTTTGATGAACTGTCTCTACCTCCATACTCTCGTGTAGATTTCATCTATTGGTCAAAGAATACATCCGACAGTGATGTAAATATTACTTCTATAAAGATGTTCCTATCAAGGCATTACTCATATCAGGGAGATTTGACAAAAATTTTGGATATATCTGGAGAGTATGAAATTCTGCCCGTTAAGTATATTGTTTGGGAGTATCCAAGAAACGGGATAGTGAAAACATATGAAGGATTAGGTATTGTCAAAAGCGGTGAGGGGGTAGTAAGAGGTATGCGTTTAGATAGTGCATATGTAAAGAGTCCGATACTTTTTGTGAAATGGGAGGCACAAGAGATATCAGAAGGTATTCTTTTGAGAGTATATGTAAGAAATGAGTCTGAGATATTGTTGAAAAATATTAAATATGAACATAATCAATTCTCTTTGACTAGAGACTTTCAAGCCGGTGAGGAGTTTGCGTATGAGTATGTTGTCGATAATCCTGAAAATGGGAATTTAGGATATGCTGGGATATACAATCCTAATGAGAGAAGTGAGTGTATTGCAAGAGGTGAGCATTTAGAATCTAATTTTGTGGGTGATTCGCCAGTTGTAGGGGGAATTAGAGAAGAAGATGGAGGATATTTGGCGTATATTGGCTCTAGAGTAAAGCCTTTCGGTCATAGATTCTGTGTAAATGTAATCCCATATACTCTTTACTCTTCAGAGATACAGTTGCCTAGAGATGAGGAAGAACCAGTTGTCCAAGAAGAGAGGATTCTAGATACTGTTGAGGAGGTTTTTGGTGTAAAAAAGTTGCCACAAACGGGAAAAAGTAAGAGCCTTTTTCTTGTTGTATTTCAAATACTTTGGTACTATCTATCTAGGAGGAATATTTTATGAAATTAAGGATTACATTACCAAGTTATGTACAAAAGGTAGCGAGAATATTAGCGAAGGAGGGCTATGAGGTCTATCTTGTCGGTGGTGCTTTAAGAGATGTCGTGATGGGTAAAACCCCAGGTGATTATGATTTAGCTACAGATGCACTACCTGATGAAATGTTAGAGCTTTTTCCTAAGGCTGTGTCTACTGGTGCAAAATTTGGTACTGTAATTGCAATAGTGCTTGATGAAAACAAAGAGAACAGAGAGGTTGAGGTAACAACTTTTAGAAGCGAAGAGGAGTATATTGATGGAAGATGGCCCAGTAAGGTTGAATTCGTAGATGATGCATACAGGGACTTGGGTAGGAGAGATTTCACGATCAATGCAATGGCACTAGATCTATCCTCTTTAGCCTCAAGTGAAGATGGAATTGAGAAAGAGTGGGAAGTATATGATCCATTTGGGGGTATTACTGATATTAATATGAAGTTAATTAGAGCAGTAGGTACTCCAATTGAGCGATTTAAAGAGGATGGACTCAGAGCTTTTAAAGCTTGTAGATTAGCATCTCAACTAGATTTTGAAATTGAACAAGAAACATTTGAAGCTATTAAAACCTCTATTCCAGTCGCGAGAAAAATTTCAATGGAGCGAATTAGAGATGAATTTATGAAAATGCTTCTTAGATCTCCCAAGCCCTCCAAGGGGATAGAATTGATGAGGCAGGCAGGTTTGTTGCAAATATTTTTACCGGAGTTGCTAGAGGGATATGGTGTTGAACAAAAACTATATCACGCTCATGATGTGTATTGGCATAACCTTAAGACCTGTGATGCAGCCGAAGATTCTGTTAAGTTAGCAGCACTACTTCATGATATTGCTAAACCTAGAACTGATATGGGGAATGGTCATTTTTACGGGCATGATGTTATGGGTGTCGAGATGGTTGATATCATTATGAAAAGGTTGAGATTTTCTAAAACGGAGACTGAAAGAGTTAAAACATTAGTCCGAAATCATATGTTCTACTACCCTCACTCTCAGCAGGAATCATTTAAGAATGAAGAACAAATGAAACTAAGCCAATGGAGTGATTCTGCGGTTAGAAGATTCTTAAATAGGGTAGGGGAAGAGAATGTAGAAGACCTTTTCAAATTAAGGATTGCAGATGCTACTGCTAATCCGAATAGCCCTTTTGATCCTGAAGAGATTACCCTACTACAAAAGCATATTTCAGAGGTAAGAGCAAAAGATATGGCTCTAAAGATTACTGATTTGGATATAGATGGGGAGGATCTTAAAACAATTGGAGTAGAGTCTGGTCCCCAAATGGGGAGAGTATTGAGAGGACTTTTAGATATAGTCATAGAAGATCCTTTAATGAATACAAAAGAGAAACTACTAGATGAAGCTAAACATATGTTGTAAGATTATTACTAGTTAATTTATGTACTGCCTACTATGAAGTTAAAATTTTGCGGAGCTACCCGAACAGTAACAGGCTCATGTTTCTATATTGATACAGGAGATTATAAGTTCTTAGTTGATTGTGGAGCATTTCAAGGAAGTGATGATATTGATAGACTCAATTATGAGCCATTCCCTTTTGATCCATCTCAGCTAGATGCGATATTTCTTACACATGCCCACTTTGATCATAGTGGAAGAATACCAATCCTTATCAAGCAGGGATTTCGGGGGAGAATTATATGCACCCAGCCAACTAGAGATTTAGTAAAGATTGTTCTTTTAGATGCAGCAAAGATTCAACTAGAACAGTATGAAAAATGGCAAGCAAAAAGTAAGCGCGAAGAGAGGGTTGATAACTCTTCTGAGGAAGGATCTCTATATGAACAAAGGGCACCACTTTTTACAGAGGAAGATGTAGAAGCTATGTCTGAGCTTATTGATGTATATCCATACGGCTCCTCTGTGCATATTGAAAAAGATTTTGAATTTCGCATGAGAGATGCGGGTCATATTCTCGGTTCTGCTATTTTTGAATTTTGGGTTAAAACAAAAGAGGGTAGAGAAAGGAAGTTAGTATTTTCAGGGGACTTAGGACAACCAGGGGCTAGAATAGTGAGGGATCCCGATTTAATTCGAGAAGCTGATTATGTAATATGTGAAGCTACCTATGGTAACAGATTGCACAAGAGTAAAGATGAAACTATTTTAGAATTTCTATCTATTCTTAAACAGGCACAAGAGCAAAATGCTAATGTCTTGATTCCCTCTTTTGCAATTGAGAGAACACAAGAGTTACTTTATGAAATAAATCTTTTTGTTGAAAACAAGATTTTAGAAAATCTAGAAGTATATCTAGATAGCCCCATGGCTTCTAGGGCAACTGAAGTCTTTAAACAGTATCCGACATTTTATGATGACGATGCAAGAAGACTTTTGGATAAAGGGGATGACCCTTTTCACTTCCCTGGCCTTATCACAACAGACTCTGCAGAAGAGTCTAAGAGATTGATTAACAAGAAGGGAGTTGTAATTATTGCAGGTAGCGGAATGTGTACTGGAGGTCGTATAGTTCATCATATTAAAAATAATATTGAGAATGAAAATACACATATGGTTTTTGTTGGATATCAGGTTGCAGGAACTCTTGGAAGGAATATTGTTGATAGAGCAGAAGAGATTAGGGTAATGGGACAGACTTTACAAGTAAATGCACAAATACATACCTTGGGAGGATTCTCTGCACATGGAGACCAAAGAGATCTGAGATACTGGTTGAGAGGCTTTGGGCATTCACCTAAAAAGATTTTCATAGTCCATGCAGATGAAGAAATTGCAATCGGTTTCGCATCAAATATTAAAATAGAATTAGGAGTAGATGTTGATATACCTAAATTAAATGAAGAGTTTGAACTCAAATAGGCTATGAGTGTTAAACAGATATTGGATATAGAAAAAGATATAAAAGATTTGAACGTTCAGGGAGCGACCAATGTTGCAATCTCAACCTTGGAAGGAATGAAAATTTTCATCGAAGAATCAAATATTACAGATAAGGAGGTGTTTTACAAAGAGTTGGAAAGGGTTGGATACAAATTAGCAAATGCAAGAGAGAACGAACCTTTAGCTAAAAACGGAGTGAAATATGTAACTCATACATTTAGGAATCATTTCTCTGATTTACACTCCTTAAATGATATGAAACAGCAGCTAAATACCTACTGTGATGAGTATCTGTATAAGATAGCTGATCATAAAAGATCTATAATTGAATTGGGTGTGCCGTATGTAAGACCTTTTGAAAATGTTCTTACTCATTGTCACTCCTCAACAGCTGTAGCAATCTTAAAAGAGATGGCAAAAGGAAAAGAATCATTTGACGTTGTTAATACTGAAACAAGGCCACGTTTCCAAGGAAGGATTACATCCAAAAACCTCATAGATGCAGGCATATCTACAACAATGGTGGCAGATAGTGCAGCTGAATCCTTTATTATCGGAAGAGGCTCAGTAGCAATAGATGCTGTCTTCATTGGCTGTGATCAAATCACTATGGATGGATACTGTATAAACAAAATTGGGAGTTGGGGTATTGCAATGGCTGCTAGCGTTGCAAGTAAGCCTTTGTATGTTGTTTCACCGCTTTTAAAGGTGGATCCTACTGTTCTGCGTAAAGATATTTCTATAGAAGTTCGTGAAAACAAAGAATTATGGAGTGAAGCACCTAAAGGGCTTAAGATGTTTAACCCAGCCTTTGAGATAGTAGATGCTAAACTCATTACTGGGTTTATGACCGAATTCGGTATAATTAAACCAAGCGAAATAGCCGATATTGTTAAAGCAAAATACATTTGGCTTTTTGAATAATATATTAAATTACATAAAATATGGCACTATATTTAAAGGGGAAAAAACTTGATCTAAAAGCAGGTAAAGATCTATTCATCTTGATTCATCAAAAAGATGCGGAAGACCTTGGTATAACGGAGGGAGGTATAGTATTACTAGGATATCGAGACATTGAGCTTTACGTAAAGGTTACGATAACGGAAGACAAAATTATACCAGGGGAAGTAGGTCTGTATAAGGAGATATATGAAGATTACCACATACCAAATGGTAGGAGACTCCTAGTAGACATACCTTCAACTAGTGAGGCATTAGACGCTATTAGGAAGAAATTATCAGGAAGGAGGTTAGAGGAGGAGGAGTTACTTGCAATAATGAAGGATATTGGATCAAGAAAGCTAAGAGAAACAGAGGTTGCCTTTTTTGTATCTACTTTTTTTAGTCCTGGCTTTACAGAGGAAGAGATATATTGGATGGCGAAGGGTATGGCCGAATCTGGAGATATTTTGGATTTTAAATATATTAAAAATAATAAAGGGTTGGTTGTAGATAAGCATTCAATTGGAGGAACAGCTGGGAAAGGAATAACTCCAATCTTAGTTCCAATTTTGGCCTCTGCAGGTCTTGTTGTACCGAATACCTCAACTAGAGCAATCACATCTCCTGCTGGTACCACGGACATTTTGGAAACTGTTATGCCAGTATCATTTAATAAAGATGAAGTGTACAAAGTTGTAGAAAAAACTGGAGCTTGTATGGTATGGGGTGGATCGTTGTATTTAGCCCCAGCTGACGATGAAATAATCAATGTTGAGAGGTCATTAAGAGTTCAAGAATTTCAGAAAGTATTGGTAAGTATTGTTGCTAAAAAGGTAGCAATGGGATCCTCATTTGTATTAATAGATTTACCGTATGGGAAAGGTACCAAAATAGAGAAGCCTGATGATTTGGATTTTCTTAGTAGAGAATTTGAGAAACTCTTCGCTAAATTTGGTATTAAATGTGTAACACACAAAAGGTTAGTCAAAGGTCCTGATGGTAATGGAGTAGGTCCAATCTTAGAGATGAAAGAGTGCCTTGCGGTTTTAGAGAGAGATGAGAAACGCTCTCATGCCTTAGAGGAGACAGTACTTGATATGGCTGCTAAGATTTTTGAGGGCACAGGAAAAGCTAAAAAGGGTATGGGTAAAGAACTTGCTCAAGAATTATTAGATTCTGGTAAGGCACTGAAAAAATTCTGGGATATAGCTAAAGCTCAAGGAACAAAAAAGATTATTCCTGCGAAGGAATTAGGAATTGGTAAGATTAAACATGAAGTGATTTCGCAAAAGAGTGGGGTAGTCAAAAATATTAGTACTAGAGAAATTGTAGAAATCTCTAGATCACTAGGAACTCCAGGTATAAAGGAGGCAGGCATATATATTGAAAAGATGCCTGGAGACGAAGTCAAAAAAGGCGATCTATTAATGACTCTATATACAACCACAGCAGATAGGATGGAAGAGGGTGTTAAAGCTATTAAACTTGAGAAACTTTACGAGATTTAGATCTTTTAATTAAGAGAAGAATTAAAGAGATAAGTAGTATCAGCAGTATTAACACTACTAAGATTGGGAGTACAATGATTAATGCTTTTCCTAAAGTTGTTGTTTTAATTAGCAAGTTAATTGTATCCTTAGTTTCACTACTATCTATTTGAATATCTGGATAGGTAAGCAACCCTTGTGGTATATCCTCTTTATCAACAGCATATACTTTAACCGAATGGCCTGAGCCATCAAACTCAAACTCATCTGCAGAAGACCGTTTAATATCAAGAATATTATCATCAGCTAAAGTATTCCATAGGAAGTATTTAATATTTTGTCCAATAGCCATATTTTCATTCTCGAGGGAAGGATCTACTGAAAGCCATCCGTATTGAGGAATCCAAATTTGAAGCCATTGATGACTAATTTTAGTAACAATATTCATATCAATATTTGTATAGCCAAATGCCGCTCTGGAGGGTATTCCTTGGGCTCGCAAAATAGCAATCATTGAATCAGAGTACTCCATACATACCGATGGTCCTCCTTGCAAACTAGCTTTTGCTCCAATCCTTAAGGATTTCGGGTCACCAGCCTTGTTGTAATCGTATTCAAGAGAGTCGTTAATATATTTGTAATCAGCTTTGATTAGGTCAAGTAAATTCATTTTCCCTACAAGCAGTTTCTCTGCCTCCTGCTTTATAAAGGGGTCGTCTACCTCCCAATATTTAGTAGGGAGTAAATATTTTGATAAATTAAGGTCTGAATTAACACTGTTAAAATACTCATCTAAAGTGGGATTGGGAATCTCCAATCTATCCTTTAGAGAGTTCTGTGTAACTTGAATATATCCAGAAACATATATTTGACTCTCCTTGTTAGCAGGGACCTCAAATATAGCGATAACATTCCCCTCTTCATCCGTAATTAATTTTGTAGGTGAAGGTGTAATTTTCTCTATTGTAATTCTTTGATTGTTTTCAGAGAATTCTCTAGGTAGAGCCAATTTATATATATTAGTAGAGAGAGCATTGATTGCCTCTGAATACCTCTCTGGAATCATATAATCTGTTTTTTCTGTTTTGAGCTGTAATTCAAATTTGTAAAACTGTTCCGTTCCAAACTCTAGAGATATAGATTTTCCAACTCTTTCTTGAGTGTCAAATGAGTATGTGGTTTTTTCGGTATCTGACTTTACACTATATTTAGATGGAAACACCTTAGCTAATTCTGAAATACTGTTATCTACTTCGATATCAAGATTGTAGTTAATCTTTGCTTTAGTTTTACTCTCATCATGTATTTGTTCAAACTTAATATCCTCATGTAGTGCTGGATATTTAATCTCTACCCAGTCATATATACGATTTACATAATCATGAGTTGTAAATTGAACATTCACGATATAGGGTTGAGTGAAAGTGGTCTCTCTGTAGTTGGGTACCTTTACATAAATCCCTTCTCCATACTTTAGTTCCTCAATAGAAAAGGGAACCTCCTTTCCTTTATCATTTGTAACAACTATTGATTTCTTTTTAAACTCCCTCTCTTCCTGTATCAATTCATTATCTTCTATTAATAAGTCTGAAATGTGAAATGAGTACTCTCCCTGGGTTGAAAAGTAGTAAGTTTTGTCTTTTACCTCTCTCACCAACTGTAATCTTACATTTACATAATCGCTACCTGTTGAGTATGTAACCTTTGTATTATTATTTAAAACAAAATCATACTCCTGGGAGTATACAGGAGTGTATAATAGCAGGGGAATTATTAACAAAGAAAGAAGATTCTGTATTTTTTTGGTCAGTTTCATATACAGGATATATTACTTTAGAATCGAAATAAAGAAAAGTGATATAATCTAAACCTTAAAATTTGAGTATTCATAAATGGAGAGGGTCACAAGATCTCATGCACTTTCATTGGGTATTGTTGGATTGCCTAATTCAGGTAAATCAACACTTTTTAATGCATTAACAAAAAAGACAGTTCCTGCAGAGAATTATCCTTTCTGTACAATAGATAAGAATGTAGGAGTTGTTCAGATTGTCGATGATAGGCTTGCAAAGATGGCAAATTTTTTTAAAGCTGAAAAAACTGTTCCTTCTGCTATGACATTTGTTGACATCGCAGGATTAGTTAAGGGTGCTTCGAAAGGAGAGGGTCTGGGAAATCAATTCCTTTCTCACATTAGAGAGGTCGATGTAATAGTGTATGTATTAAGAGCCTTCAAGAGTGAATCAATAGTACATGTATATAATAGAGTAGACCCGATTGATGATTTTGAGATAGTACAATCCGAATTGATTCTGAAAGATATTGAGAGTGTCGAGAAGAGGTTACACTCAGTAGAGAAATTAAAAAGAGTAGGGGATGAAAAGGGCGTAAAAGAGTATGAGGTATTAGAGAAAATATTAAATGCTCTTAATATGGGAATTCCCGTTATTGAGATCTCTCTTAGAGAGGAGGAGAAAGATATTATCCATGACCTATTTCTTCTTACTAATAAAAGAAGACTTTTCTTACTTAACTACAAGGAAGGGGTTGATAGGGAAAGAGTGATGGAATGGAAGGAAGAGTTAGAAGAGAAAAGTGGGGATACAGTCTTAATTGTAGATATGAAATTTATAGGAGAGATGGCTAATATGACGCTAGAAGAGGTAGAGGAGTATAGTAGTATGTTGGATACAGTACCAGAATTGGTTAATGATGTCGTTAATGCTGCATATGACACTTTAAATTTGATTACTTTTTATACGGGTTCTCAAAAGGAGTGTAATGCTTGGTGTATTCAAGCGGGGGCTACTGCTAGAGAGGCCGCAGCTGTTATTCATACAGATTTAATGAAGGGGTTTGTTACCGCAGATATTGTTAATGTTAAGGAGTTAATTGACGCAGGGGGTTGGGCTCAAGCAAAAGAGAAAGGAATTGTAAAAAATGTTGGTAAGGAGCATATAATAGAAGATGGTGACTATATGATTGTGTTGGCGAATAGATAGACGGGATATCTTATAATTGTATTAGACTCCTTTTAGGGGATCCCTGTGCTAAATCTTATGTATTGTTTTACTCTGTTTTTTCTGCTAAAATCCATTCGCTAGGTTAAAATACTTTAAAATATATATATAGTAGAAATGGCTATCGATAAAAAGAAAATGAGAACATACGAATTAATGGTTGCCCTTAAACCTCTTCTTCCTGATGATCTAAGGAAAAGTATTCATAAAGAATTTGTAGATATGATGAGTCAAGATGGTGGAGAAGTTTTGGATGTAGATGTATGGGGTAAGAGATATCTTGCACACAAGATAGAGGGGCACAATGAAGGATATTATATTGTTTATAACTTTTTGCACCTTCCCAAAAATATCAATGAGATGAAAAGAATATTACAATTGAGACAAGAGATACTTAGATTTATGATAATTGAAGTTGATAATACTGATAAAATTGGGAAAGGAATTAAAAAGAAAGAGATAGAGGTTTAGTTTAGAAAATTTTAATTATTGGCTGTTAAAATAAAGGTAAGTTAAATTTATATATATACAAATATGTCAGCAAGATCTTTAAATAAGGTTCAGTTAATAGGGAACTTAACTAGGGAACCAGAGTTAAGATACACTACAGGTGGGACTCCAGTAGTAACATTTGGTTTAGCAACAAATAAATCTTGGAAAGATCAAGATGGAAATGTAAAGGAAGTTGCGGAATTTCATAATATTGTTGCATGGAATAAGATGGCAGAAATATGTCAGCAATTACTTGCAAAAGGTATGAAGGTTTACATCGAGGGTTCTCTTACCACTAGATCATGGGAAGCAGATGATGGTTCTACAAGATATAAGACAGAGATTAGAGTTAACGATATGATTCTTTTGGATAGCAAAGGAAAGCAGGGCGCAGGATTGGATTCAGAGGGTGCCCCCTCAGAGCAGGAGAGTAATATTGCGGAATCTGAAGAGGAAGAAATCCCAGAGGAATCCGTACCAGATGAAGATCCATTAGAGGATTCTGATTTACCATTTTAATTTATATTTTGATTTGTAATGGAAGAAGGGAAGATTAAGGAAGAACAAAAAATTACAGCCTCGACATTAGATGATGTCTACGATGAAAAGAGCGTGACAGAAGATGAGGGAGAGAATTTTTACGGTGGGAAGAAAAAGCAAAGGAGGAGAAGAAAAATTGTTCAAAATCTATCATGTCCTCTATGCGATTCTGGCGTAAAGGAGGTCTCATACAAAGATGTATATCAACTTAAAAAATTTACTTCAGTAAGAGGTAAAATTATTTCAGTTGAGAAATCAGGAGCCTGTCACAAGCATCAGAAGCAATTAAAGAGAGCAATAAAGAGAGCAAGATTTATGGCACTTTTACCATATTCATCTGAGGAGTAACATCCTATTTCATAGACTTTACAGGGAGGTATTTACCTCCCTTTTTTAATCATTTTTTCAGTAAGGGAGAAGCAACAGCCACAGTAATTTTGTTTGTAAAAACCTGTGTGTTTTTTGTTAAAAGCCTCAGATACTTCTACAATATTGATACCGTATTCTCTGCTAAAATCATTTAATATCTCTAATATAATATTTGCTTGTTGATAATGGCTAGTTAATAGGGTAGTTGTAATATTTTCATACCCATTCTCTTTTGCATATCTTAAAGAGTAACCTAATCTAATTCTCCAACAAATATTACACCTATCTCCAATTTTTGTACTCCCTTTTACTACCTCATCAAGATATTCTTTAGGGGAGTAGTCAGGAATAACAAGATTAGCATTCCATCTCTCCTTGATTTGGGGCAATATTTTCTGCACAGCCCTTAGTCTCTCTAAATATTCAGCCCTAGGGTGAATATTAGGATTATAGAAGAGTAAAGTCACCTTACTTTCACTATCTATTAACTTCCTCGCATCTAAATCAGTAAATGTATTTAAAAGGCAATCTGCGCAACATGTATGTATTAGCAAATTTTTCATAACTGATTCTATCATAGATGAATTCATTGTTTAAAAAATTAGTACAAACTGGTAAACTATAATTGCAATATGAATCAGCTGCCCATATTAAAAGAAAATGCATACTTAACTCTGCTTATCAAGGATAATTTTATCCATGCCAATCTTGCATATACAAACTTTTCGACTCAAAGAACATATATTCTTTCTGATAGTACAGACCTTTCATCTTTGAAATTTAGATTAGATGATATTGGATTTACAAAAAATTTTTGGTATGAATACTTTGATTCGTTAGAGAAGACATTTGATTGGAATCTTGTAGATAAAGTAATAGAGGGGGTATTCCAGATAAAGGGATTTGAAAAGGAGGAATTAGGCGTCTCAGGAATAAAGGTATTAATAGATGATAATCAAGCCTTCTTTAAAAATATCTTAATCTCATTAAAAGAGTTCTCAAACGATATAGTGCTTAAAGTATTAGATGATAAATATATTGAAAATATCTGTAATGGAGTATTAAGTAGATTTGGATACAACGACATTATTTGGATAGATTTAGATATTGCCAATTTTTCAGTGTATAGATCTAAACTGGTAGATAATACAGGGTTTTTAAGTAAAGAGAGAAGCAGTGGGTTTAAATTCAGTGCATCAAAAATAGATTGGAGTAATGAAATAGGATTAATAGACTTTGTAAAGAGTACAAAATTGAAAGCTTTTCTTTCAACAGAAAACTCAAGCGAGGAGATATCTGACAAATGGGCCAACCTTATTGCACACAATTGTGAATATCTCATAGATCCAGTATTACATGATCTCCTCCGTGGTTTTACAACTTTGCAGCTCCTATCCATCAAGCAAGAAAATAGGGAGAAATTTCAAAACATTATTGGTGAGAATACGGCCATTATAGTGACGGGAAACATTTCAAACCTACTGAGTAAAAGAGAACTTCTTTTCTCAATTATCGATGGTTTGGAGTTGGAGGGAGTTTACGATTTATATATCGATAAAGAGAGTAAATTATTCACCTTCGGTAAAAGTTTGATAGAAAAAGAAAAATCTGAAGATATTATAGTATTGAGAGGGGATGTATTATCTAATGCTTTAAAAATCGTTATACCAGAGGTACACAGTAAGAGTAAAAACAAGGTAATATACTCTGGTGAGGCTACTGCTCAAGGTGTTAACCCGAGATCAATGTATGCTTTTGGCTCATCTCTTCAGATTCTTCAAATTCCAGAAATAGGTGAAAGTGTTGTTGTTAATGGAGAGCTAAAAAATGGGACACAATTTACACATTCGACTTCCAAAACGATTGAATTTTTGTCTAAAAGAGAGGCTTTCTCTTTCGAATACCTAGTCATTGATGCTAGATTAAGGCCGATTGTCTACGGCCCTACTGCCCAAGAAAATAGAATTAAATTTAAGGTATGGGGAAATGGAGATAAGGAAAAGAATTTTTGAACAATACAGAAAGTACAAGTTTAACATCTCCTTAAAAGAGGGGGATAAGGTCATTGCAAAAGAGGGCGGTATTAGGGTAGGCGATATACTTTTTGAAAGATCGGATCACCCTTTAAAGAAGTCTCTTAGTGTTTCAAAAATACTTGGATGCAAGATTACAGAATCTGCAAAGTATCTTACGAAATTTGAAGGAGAATATATTGAAAAAGGGGAAATAATTGCTCAGAGAGTAACTTCGGGTAAATTGAATAAGATTGAAATGAGGTCTCCAATAAATGGTGTATTAGATCTCTCAAATATCAAGCAAGGGTATGTAAATATTTTAGGGGAAGAGAGTCACAGTATTATTCAAAGTGATTTTAGTGGGTATCTTCAATCCATTAACCCTATTGAGGGAATGAATATATTAGCGGATGCAATAGGGGTTGATGGAGTAGTAGGTAGTAACTCTATGCAAAAGTACTTTGGCCAATTAGAAATACTTGGTGATGGTAATACAATTGTAACAGAGGCTGCGATTAAAGAAGATTACAATGGCAAGATTGTTTGGGTAGGTCCCTATCTTTACAATAAGGTCGCCATAGAGCTGTTCGAAAGGGGCGCAGTAGCAATTATTACTTACGCTATGTCATACTCAGAGTTTAAAGAGACAGGACTTCCTGTGATAATTCTAGGGGGATTTGGTTTTGTCCATTGTGATGCACTGTTTTTGAAAAGGTTTCTTCAATTTAAAGACAAGTTTCTAATTGTAGATATGGCTGAGAATCAACTCTTTATACTCGCTGATAGTGATATTAAAAATAAAGGATGGTTTGTTACTCAGTATATTGGTCAAAGTGTAATATCTCGCTCACC
>CAZPFV010000004.1:0-18094 GCA_964585985.1 uncultured Candidatus Saccharibacteria bacterium | reverse complement strand
CCTGCTACCGTATTTCTAACCCCCGAAGAGACAGGTGAGTTTAATGATTTAAATAGTGGTAAGTATTTTGAAGGAATTGGTGCAGAGTTGGGATATAATGATGGTGCCATTATTATAGTTACTCCCTTAGATGGCTCTCCAGCAAAAGCTGCAGGGATCAGACCGGGGGACTATATCCTCGCAGTAGACGACTATGAGGTCAAAAATGGAGATAATGTGTATGAAATTGTTGCCAAAATCAGAGGTGAGGCAGGTACTAAAGTTACTTTGGAAATACTGCATAAGGGGGATCTAGAACCAGTTACAGTAGAAATTGAAAGAGGGGAGATTACAGTACCTAGTATGACTCTCGAATATATTGGTGACAAAGAAGATATTGCATATATAAATATTACAAGGTTTACCGAATCCACATTAGAGGTTTGGAAATCTAAATGGGATGATACTGCGAAAGATATTCAATCCAAAGGAGTATCAAAGATATTAATTGATTTAAGAGGAAACCCAGGTGGTTACTTTGATGCAGCTGTATACGCTGCTGATGACTTTTTGGATATAGGTAAAATCATATCTCAACAGCAGGACGGTAAAGGTCACATCCAGTCATTTGATGCTCATAAAGGAGGAAGACTATTAGGTAAAAAGGTGGTAGTTTTAGTTGACGAGGGTAGTGCTTCTGCGTCTGAAATATTTGCTGGTGCACTTCAACAAAACGGTGTTGCCCAAATTATTGGGAGTAAAACATACGGCAAAGGAACTGCTCAAAGCGTTGTAAACCTAAGTAGAGGATCAAGTATCCATATTACTATACTTAAGTGGCTACTTCCTGATGGTACATGGCTTAATACAGAGAACCCCATTGTTCCAGATATTGAAGTAACAAATTCTGTAGATGAATTCCTTGCAGGAGTTGATAAGCAGTATGAGGAAGCTTTAATATTAATTAATAGATAATTTTTAAAATTATTACTATGGAGGAGAAAAAATTAGATAAAAAAGAGGTAAAAAAGGAGAAGAAAGGTATTAAGGGGGTTCTAGATACTAAACATTTCAAAATATTTGGATTAGGGTTAGCCTTGATGGGAATATTAGTGTGTATTCTACTTGGTTCAATAGTAGTATCTAAATATTTCGATCTTAAGGAAGGGGAGACAGAGGTAGAAACACCTACCAATATTACCTTAACGGAAGATGAGAATGTTGTAATAAATGTTGTTAAAAATTCCACTCCATCAGTTGTAAGTATAGCTATTAGCAAAGTTACATTGAAAAGAGGTGAGGGCTTAGTAGATGAAATAAGCAACATTGGGACAGGCTTCATTGTTGATCCCAACGGCATCATCGTTACCAATCAGCATGTAGTATCTGATGTTACGGCAACATACAAGGTAATTACTAATGAGGGAGGAGAGTACGAAGCTATAGAGATATTAAGAGATGATAGTAATGATATCGCGATAGTAAAAATTGATGCGACTAATCTCGAAGCTATTCAGTTAGGAGATTCTGATGTACTTCTTGCTGGTCAGAGTGTTATTGCAATAGGGACTCCTTTGGGCCAGTACGCAGGGAGTGTTACTACTGGAGTAATTAGTGGCTTACATAGATCAGTAACGACATCATCGGGATGGTTTGGTGCTACAACTAAAACATATGAAGATGTAATTCAAACTGATACAGCCGTTAATTCAGGGAATTCAGGAGGTCCATTAATAAATACAGAGGGTAAAGTTATCGGTATTAATTTTGCTACAACAGCAAATGCAGACAATATATCTTTCGCATTACCGATTAATACTGTTAAGCAGAGATTAGAGGAGTATAGGATCTACGGTAAATTTATCAAACCATACATTGGGATTTCTTACCAAATGATTTCCGAATATCAAGCGATGTATTACTCTGATGTTGTACCTGGAGCATTAGTGGTAAATCTTGATCCATCGGGTCCTGCTTCAAAAGTCGACATCCAAAGAGGTGACATCATCACAAAAATAAATGATAGTGATATAGAACAATCCTTCTCATACATTATTCAGTCATACAAAGTAGGGGATGAATTAACTTTGGAAATCTGGAGAGATGGGGAGGTAAAAAATGTAAAAGTTACTCTGACTGAAGCAGATTAAGAAGTAGAAATCTATTTCTTCTAAAACAATCTTTAATGCTGTCTAGTTTAGAATTAGGGTAGTATTCTTTAAGGAGCTCTCTTGTCTCAGTAAAAATACTCTCTTCTGTTTCAATGTATATGAATTTTACATCAATCTCCTTTTGCGATATCTGTTCTAACAGAGTTTGATATTTCTCTAACCCATCAGCTCCTCCATCTAGGGCAATCCTAGGCTCATACTCTCTAACACTACGATCTAATCTAAGATACTGCTGAGTTGGTATGTAAGGTAGGTTTGCTATTATTAAGGTAGCTCCTTTTACATCCTCTACCTTATCTATTAGATTGCTGTTAACCCATTTCACCCTGTTATCATCTATTATTTCTCTTTCGTTATATTTCGCTACCTCAAGAGCTTTCGAAGAGATATCTGTAGCGTAAAAAGTATATTTATCTGAATCTTTGAGCTCCTTTACTAATGAAAGAGTAATAGAACCAGAACCAGTGCCAACATCTATGATGTTTTTTATATTGTAATCTCTAACTAGAGAGCTACACTCGTATACAAGTTGTTCTGTCTCAACCCTTGGTATTAAAGTATCTTGCGTAACTCTAAATTTATTTCCACAAAATATAGTGTAACCTCGAATATATTCCCAAGGCTCATCCTTATGTAATCTGTCGAGTATTTCTCTCTCAGAAATTTTATTTTGGGAATCGAGCAATGAAGATATTTCTCTAGCAACCCTATACTCGTCAGGGTATTTAATATTCTTGAGATACGCTTGAATTCTATATATCTGGGAAAGATTATTTTCCATTCTCTAGCATAGCAAGCTGAATGCCATCTCTAACATCATTAATAACTTCATCTAGATCTCCTAACATTATTGCATCTATATTGTGCCAAGATTTCTTTACTCTGTGATCTGTGACTCTGTTTTGAGGGAAATTGTATGTCCTAATTTTCTCTGCCCTCATTGCACTCCCAATCTGTGAATATCTTAAATTTGATCTTTTTGCATCCTCTTCACTTTTCTTCTTCTCGTACAGTCTAGAGCGTAAGTTGGCCATGGCTTTCTCTTTATTCTGTGCTTGGTGCTTTGTTTCTTGGCAACTTACAACAATACCAGTTGGGAGGTGGGTAATTCTAACTGCTGAGTCAGTCCTATTTACACACTGTCCACCAGCACCAGAGGCTCTCATTACATCAATCCTTATGTCTTCAGGTTTGATTTCTATGTCAATATCGTGGGCCTCGGGCATGATTGCAACGGATGCGGTAGAGGTATGAATCCTTCCAGAGGCTTCGGTAATTGGTACTCTTTGTACTCTGTGTACACCGCTTTCATATTTAAGATTCTTGTACACATCCTTACCATTTATATGTGCGATTACCTCTTTATACCCTCCTGATTCTGAGAGATTACTATCTATTAGTTGTACGCTCCATCCCTGCTTTGTTGAATATGCCTTATACATATCAAAAAGGTTTGTTGCAAAAAGAGAGGCCTCATCTCCTCCTGCACCAGCTCTAATCTCTAATATTACATTTCTACTATCATCTTCATCCTGAAACATTTTTTCAACCTGTAACTTCTTTATCTGCTCTTCGCTACTAGAGATACCATCTTCAATTTCCTTAATTTCAATATTTGCTAACTCTTTTAATTCAGGATCTTGTGAGTTATTAAGAACCTCTTTTGCTTGTTCGTACTTATCAATTTTATCGTAGATATTCATAATATATTGGAACATTTGAGTGTAGTAGGTGAGCTCTGTACTAAGTAGAGACATATTTTCATTAGAGGCATGAGCATTACTCATTCTCTTCTCGAGTTGCTCTTTCTCTGCTTGAATTGGTTCTAGAATATATTTTTTCTTTAATGTTTCTATGTCCATATACTATGGATAATATCATAAATATAATTATTAGGGGGAGTGTTACTTAGAGATATTCGCGTTAGAAAGCATATCTTTAAGTGTAAGAGTGGAAGATGGCTTAGACTCTGTCTTTTTAACTTTCCTTTGAGCCATTTTCTCTCTTTTGGTTCTGAATGACATTTGAGAGCTTTTTTTAGCTCTTTCTTCAAATTTCTTTACTACATTCTCAGTATCTACAATCTTTTGCTCTCCAGTGTAGAAAGGATGACATTTTGAACATAATTCAATATTTAATGTGTCGGTATCAAGAGTAGAGCCTGTAACAAAAGTGTTACCACATGAACATACTACTTTGAGGTTTTTGTTGTATTCTGGGTGTATATTTTTTTTCATAACGGTTAGGATTATAGCAGATGTTTTGGGGTGTGTCTATAATTGGATAGTAGGGTACTCAGTTTACACCTGAGTGTATCCTGTATTCGCAATAGTTGAGGAGTGCACTATTAAGGAGGGCAGTTTGAAACTGCCCTCTAACATTATTTAATATGAATCTGTTTAGTTTCAGACTCCTTAGCCTTTGGTAATTCTACTACTAAAACACCATCTTCAAACTTTGCTTCAACAGCATCAGGGTTAATTAATGATGGTAGGTTAAAGCTTTGAGAGTAGGATGCAGATTCGAATGTCTTAAGAAAATATTTCTTTTCTTTCTTCTCTTGCTCCTCTTGCACGCTGTGCCCTTCAATGGTAAGACTTTCTCCTGTAACAGAGATTTTAACATCTTCCTTCTTTACTCCTGGCATCGCCATTTTTACAAATATTTTATTATCTTCTTCCCAAATATTTGCAGAGAGAGATTCAAAGTCTCTTAGGAAAAAGTCGTCCCATCTAGAAATTGGATAATTGAAGAAATCATCCATATGGGATCTTACGGGTGTATATAGCGTTTCTTGGGGCTTTTGATTTATTTTTATGATTTTCATATTATTTTTAATAAAAATTTAAATACACACAATTAGCAAAGGATAGCACCGAGTGCTAATTCTGTCAAGTTTAGCAATATTGCTTTTTTCTGTATAAATAAATATACTAATAGAAGATATGAAGTATTCAAAAAAAATCTATAACAGAGTAAGTAGGATTGAAGGTCAGGTAGGCGGAATCAAAAAAATGATTACAAGTAATACTGATGAGAATAAAGTTATGACTCAACTCCAGGCAGTTATATCTTCCCTTGAGAGTTTGAAAATGGAGCTACTAAAAAAACAAATGAAAGAATCCTTAATTGAAGATGTTCGTAAATCATTAGGTCTTTCAGAGTAAAAATTTGATATACTTTTGTAGTCTACTGCCTTGTTAATATTAGTTACTGTATTTATGAAGATTAGAAATCTTGGTTGGTCGTCTTTTTTGTTTTCTACGGAAGAAATTTCGATTTTAACAGATCCTGATTCTCTAAAAGAGAGTGGCTTAAGCTTCCCAAAGAGTAAGGCTGATGTTATTTTGTTTTCTGACAAAACTCTAGTAGGTAAAGAAAATATTCTTCTTGAGAAAGAATTAGGTAAAAAGATAGAGCCTGACCATAGGGAATCCATTCTTGAGATATCTTCCCCAGGAGAGTTTGAGATAGGTGGAATGATTGTAAGAAGAGCTATTGATTCTCCTTTCTATGCAATAGATGAAACAGTGCTAAGGGTTGTATATATGGGATTAATTGATAATTCGTTAGATGTCGCCAAAACGAAAGATTTGGGTGATGTAGATGTCTTAATATTACCTATAGGGAATGGGAATCTTTTCATAAATTATGAAAAGATTGAAAAAATCCTTAACTACATTGATCCTACAGTATTAATACCTTGTTCATACAAGAAGGAGGGTCTGAAGATAGGAGAGGATCTAAAGAGTAAAGAAGAGTTCATAAAGCATTTTGGTTTTACAAATGTTAGGGAGGAATCATATCTGAATGTAACCCCATCTCCTGAGCAAGAGAGTAAAAGTCTTGAGGTAATATTTCTTAATTAAGTAAAAATGAATAAAATACCTCCACAAAATTTAGAAGCTGAGAAATCTGTTCTAGGTTCAATACTTCTAGACAAGGATGCATTAATTGAGGTTTCTGGTTGGTTACTTGCGGATCATTTCTACGATGAAAGGCATGGCATTATATACAAAAACATCCTTGAACTTTTTGAAAGTGGCTTACCAATAGATTTAGTAACAGTATCAGATAGGCTTAAAAAACAGAGAATGTTAAGTAAGTTAGGGGGAAGAGCATATTTAACGGAATTGGCTTCTTTTGTTCCGACATCTGCACACGCTGTTGAGTATGCAAACATTGTTAAAGAGACAGCTACAAGGAGAGGTTTAATATCCTCCTCATCTGAGATTACAAAGTTAGCTTTTGATGAAAGTATTGCTTTACCAGAGGTAGTAGATAGGTCTGAAACTTTGCTTTTTGATGTTGCTCAAGATGGTATTAAGAGCAACTTTATTCATATTAAAGACCTATTAAAAGATGCATATGAAAGAGCTGCACATGCAACTGAAAGTGACGATTATGTTGGAATTTCTACAGGGTTTAAAGAATTAGATGTTTTACTTGGTGGGTTTCAAAAGTCGGATTTAGTTGTGCTTGCAGCTAGGCCTTCTGTGGGTAAGACATCTCTAGCATTGGATATGATGAGACACGCTGCTTTGATAGAGAAAAAGAATGTAGCGTTCTTCTCTCTAGAAATGTCCAATATGCAAATTATGGATAGACTTTTGGGTATGCAATCAGGAATTCCTTTTTGGGAGATTAGGACTAACAAGTTAACAGAAGAGAAGGTAATCAAATTAGCAAACACAATGGGTGAATTGGCGGATGCAAATATTTTTGTTGATGATATGGCTGGCCAACATATTAATCAAATTAGGACAAAGGCGAGAAGATTAGCCCTAGAGCAAGGGGTCGACATTATATTTGTAGACTACCTGCAACTTATGCATGGTAATAGTAAGGAAAGTAGAACACTAGAGGTAGGGGAGGTTTCTCAAGGTCTTAAAAATCTTGCAAAGGAGTTACGAGTCCCTGTTGTTGCACTTTCACAGCTATCTCGTGCAATTGAACAGAGACAGAGCAGAAGACCTCAATTATCAGATTTGAGAGAATCAGGCTCTATCGAGCAGGATGCTGATGTTGTAATCTTTTTAGATAGGGAGGAAACTTGGAATCCTGATACTGAAAAGAAGGGGAGTGCAGAAGTCTTTATCGCAAAACATAGGAATGGACCTACAGGTATTGTAGAGCTAGCCTTTATCAAAGAGATTGCTAGTTTCAGGAATTTGTATAAAGGGAAAGCATAATCTCTATTTGACAGTTCAATAAATATATTTGTATACTAATTTACATAACTTATTTTAAAGTATTTGTTATGCGTTTAGTTAGTGGTCCAGATACAGAAGGATAGTAGGTGATTTTCTCTACTAATACAAGAACTGCAACAGTTTAGTCAGTTCTTTGGTTTCTTTTGCTTCTCAGTAGTTTTAGTTCCATATTTCTCATGTTCATTATTAGGTAATTAATTCCTTTTCAAAACTGTATTTTCTTTGTATAATTCGCATACGGTCGAGTGGTGGAACTGGCAGACACGTGGGACTCAAAATCCCATGCTAGCAATAGTGTGAGGGTTCAACTCCCTCCTCGACCATTTTAGATAATAAGTAGTACAACATTATGGAATTAGAAGATTTTGTTCTCAGTTTTTTTGATTTTGTTGGTAATCTTAATTTTAATATGTTTGGATTGTTCTTAGCCATTCTTTTAGGGATATTTTGGTTAGTCATAATCGGTTGGGTATGGGTTGACTCTGGAGAGAGAACAACAAGTAAGAGGAGAAAGGTAGCATATATGCTGTTAGTAATCTTGTTAAATATCCCTGGATTAATCATATATTTAATAGTAAGGCCAAATGAAACTATAGAGGAGATATACTGGGCCGACTTGGAGAGGAGATATCTTAAGTACGAGACATCAGAACTAGGGGATTGTCCTAATTGTGGTTTCCAACTATACCCAGGCTTTGTACACTGCTCAAATTGTGGATTCAGAATAAAGGTGAAGTGTAAACAGTGTGGTATTTTGATTGATAAGGGTCACAAATTCTGTGAATTTTGTGGTTATCAAATGAGAGATAGGGCAATTAATCAGGAGAAGTATCCAGATGTGAAAGTAATGGAGGAACAGATTAAGGCAACAAAAGAAGAGGTTACAGAAACAGTGAAATCAAAGAGAGTAAGGTACAAAACAAGACAGAGCTTTGTTGTTAAGTTAGGTAATCTCTTAATGTTACCAATCCTTAAGTTAAAGGAGAAAAGAGATCAAGCAGTGGAATTGAAAAAGAAAGATGTAAAGGAAACAGTAAGAGAGAAGAAAGAGGAGAAGGTAGAAAAATCAATTGATAAAGTTGTAGAAAAAACGGCCAATGTTGTAAATAAATCAAAGGAGCAGAAGAAGAGAAAAAAGAAAAGGAGAAAAAAGTAGCATAAAGTTATACAATATATTTGTGAAAGAGTGGTTATTAATAATAAAGCAGTATATTCAAGAGATTAATCCTTTAATAATATATATAATATTATTTATTCTGGGTCTTTATGTCTTTTGGCGAGGTTGTTCAGAATCTAGCAAGGACAGATCTTCTGTATTTGATATATTCATTATTTCGAGTTTTTTAAGTGGTGTTGTAGGTAGAATTGTTTACATTATTGTAGAGTGGCAATCATTTTCATCTTTTGTATGGTATTGGTTACCTTATGAAAAATATGGTGACAAGGTATATCTTTTCAGATTACTCCCTTGGAAATTCTTTAGCGTTTGGGATGGAGGGTTAATAATACTTGCAATGTTTGTTTCATTGATACTTTTTCTAACATTTTTTTCTCTCGTTGTTAAAAAATGGAGATGGAAGCATATGTTTTTTCCTATATATTTTTCAGCTACAACTATGTTAGGCTTTTCATTTCTTTATCTCGGAGTAACCTCAGGTTTTAATGCATGGATATACACAGGTATAGTGTTAATATTAATACTGGGTTTGTTTTTTCTGTTGTCTAAATTTATATATAAAATTGTTAAAAATCCGTTATACGAAAAATATATTCTGGGTTATGCTGGAACATTAATAATAATTATCTCTTCTGCCTATGTTACATTTCTATATCTTTCAAACAAGCTATCTTTGGTAGAAAATATTCTAGTTGGAATCTTTCTCATTTGGAGCATAGTTATGTCATTTTTCTTTGTAACAGATCTTAGAAAGGCTAGAGTAAATATTCGTAGCACATCTACAATACGAGCGATTAACCTAGATTAATATGTTTGTTCTATTAACTTCCCTAATCATTTCCTTACTAAATATATATTTTTCAAATATACATGTTGAATTAGGTAGTTGTGTCTCCAACAGTGGTATAGCTTTCGGTTTGATGGTAGGGCATGAGCTTCTATTATCAATCCTCATTCTCCTTATCCTTACTGTAGTAGGGTTACTCTCCAAAGGGAAAATCAAGTATCTTTTCTTCTCTCTTGTGCTTTTAGGTATAAGTAATTTGTATATAAGGGTACAGTACGGGGCTATGTGTGACTATATATCTCTGCCGAGGCTTTTTGTAAATCTAGCAGATATTTTTATAGTTCTCATTTCCATATATTTAGTCATATATATATGGTTTACAAAAAAGAAAGAGGATTGATATCTCTTTACTTCTCGAAATGTTAGAATATATTTACTATGGAAATCATTATTAAAGGAGATGATGTGGGTAAGAGGTTGGATTCCTTAATATCAGAGATATACAAAGAAACTCCTCTATCTAGAAGTATTATCCAAAAGCATTTAAGCAAGGGTTGTCTTGTGAATGGGAAAGTATGTAAAAGGTCATATAAATTAAGAGAGTCGGATATTGTTGTAATAGAGGAAAAATATTGGAAAGAGATTGAAAATGATTTAATACTAAGTGAGGAGATTGTATCTCAGAAAGGGGATTTAGATATTAGATATGAGGATGAGAATTTAATTGTATTAAACAAACCAAAGGGATTAATTGTTCACCCCGGTGTTGGTAATAGAGAGAAGACACTTGCAAACTATGTTAGATACTACCTTGAGAGTAAAAATCAGTATGATGATTCTGTAGAGAGGTGCGGTATTGTTCATAGACTTGATAAGGGGGTCTCTGGATTAATGATGGTTGCTAAAAATAGGGGAACACAAGAGTACTTAAAAGGCGAGTTTAAGAAAAAGAATGTTTTAAAGATATACTATGCACAGCTAGAAGAGAGTACAAATATTGAACAGGAATTAAATCTTCGAGAATATGTTAACAAAATAGAAACAGAACCCAAAATATGGGAACAATGGCAGAAAGTAGAGGGCTATATTGGGAGAGATAGGGCAAATAGGTATAAAATGGAGTTTAGAACTTATGAATTTGCGGGTTCTAAGTATGCATTAAGCTATATACTTTTTTCTAAAAACGAAGCCTTAATTAAGATAGATACTGGTAGAATGCATCAGATAAGGGCGACATTAAAATATTTAGGCTACCGTATACAGGGAGACTCCTTGTATGGGAAAGGTAGTGGAGATAAAATAATGCTAGAATCAGTACTATTAAGCTTCAGGAATCAAGATAGAGTAAAATTAACGATTACACTTTAATATGCCCCCAAGAGTAAGGAGAAATAGAAGAAAACAGGAAATAAAAGTTTCGATGAAAAGGAAATTCAACATAAAGAGACTCCTCTTCTTTCTTCTTGTTATTGCCGTGGTAGCATATGTTGTTTATGCGTATATAGGGTATAGGAATATTAAGAGTGAAGATGTACTTCGAAACAGTAACTCAAGTTTTTACTTACTATCTAAGCAAAAGGATGAGTTAGATAAGACCCTTATTGTATTTGAAAAGGAGTACAACGGAAAAGATATGATATCTATGGCATATCTCTATTCAGAAAATAGAGAGAAAGGGGTCTCTGTTCTAACATATATACCTGGATGGGTTGAATTTGCGGAGGTTAAAGATGATTTCGGCAGTAGTATCCCAGTATCATCATTTAGGTTTGCAGGGGATTTTCTTCAAGAGGGGAGGGGTTATGAATATGCGATATGGCAATTTGAGCAGCTACTTGGTAGTAATATAGATTCATACATTTGGATAAGTTCAGAAGCTTTTACTGTCTTTTCAGAGAGATTAGGGGAGTCATCAGGAGATGTCCTGTATGCTCAGTACTACAGTAACGGTTTTGATGTTAATCAAGATGCATTCTTTCTGAATAGCTTTGTATCTAAAATGGGAGTGTTGAATTTGACAATCTCTTCATATAAGTTTAAAGATGATGAGGCGGTAATATACTCTTCACTCTCTACCTTAGGTAATACTGTGGCAAAATTAAAGCAGATACACTCTAGTACTATGTCTACAAAGCCCTACCTCATTGATTTAAGTAATAGTAGGTATCTATCTCAGCAAGAATCTTCTAACGCTGTTGGTATTACCAGCTACATAAACACAACGGAGTATGACAATGTCTGGAAGGAGTTTGCGATGAGTATGGTTGATAGGCAATTAGAGAGAGAGAGGGTAAGAGTCGAGGTATATAACGGTAGCGGTATGTCAGGTTATGCGGGACAGTATGCTAGAAGAATCCGAAACAGTGGATGTGAGGTTGTTAGATTTGATAATGCTCCTCAACTTCAACCAAAAACGCAATTCTATGTTCCTAAGCCAGAAAGTTTTAAATACTCACTTGAGGTAATTTTTGAGCTTTTCCCTGGCTCCTATGAAGTCATTGAGGGTCGTCCATCATTTATGACAACGGGGGATATCGTGATAATACTAGGTAAAGATATTCCTACGGTATATTCTTTTTAATTAGCATCTTCAAAATATTCATTTACTGCTGTATTATAGAATATGACCTCACTTATGCTTATCATAATATTAGCTCTAATTCTCATATCTTTGCTTTTCTTAGCATTCATATTTTTTATGAGAAGGAGTAACAGGGAGGAGGTTGAGGTCTTTGAAGAGGTGAGAACTCCCTTAGTAATGCAAATATTAGTTCCAAGAGAGAATGATAGGACTCCATTAGCAGCAGAGCAAATGTTTGCATCTATTCATGGAATACTTAGAGATAGTATGAAGTCTGCAGATCTTGTTACTTTTGAAATTGTTTCAAGTGGCAATGAAGGGATAAAATTTTATGCTGTTGTACCTAAAAATTTAGCCAAATTTGTTGAAGGTCAAATATATGCCCAGTATCCTACTGCTGATATAAGATATGTTCCTGATTATACAGATGAGAGGGTTGAGGGTACACAGCTATTTGTCACAACTGGTGAGATAGAACTGGAAAAGGATTTCATTTTCCCAATTAAGACATTTAGGAATTTTGAAGTTGACCCTCTAGCTGCAATTACTGGTGCTATCTCTGATTTAAAAATTGATCAAAGTGCTTGGATTCAGATTCTTGTTAGACCGATTGCTAACTATTGGCAATCAAAATCAAAAAAATATATTACTGATATAAAGGAGGGGAGGGATCCCTACGGTAGTGGCTTCTGGTTTCATCTTTCTAATGTTTTTAAAGGAGTCGGAGAAAATATTATCAATATGGGTAATGATGAATCACAAAGAAAAGAGGTTATCAAATTACAGCCAGGTCAAGAGGAAGAGTTAAATGAAATAGAGTTAAAGATGCTTAAATTAGGGTTTGAATTTAAGGTTAGGGTTGTAACTAAGGCTAATTCGCAGATAGAGTCTGAGCAAATATTAAGAGATGTTGTTGCGAGTTATAAACAGTTTACCACTGCTCATCTTAATACCTTCATTCATTCTAAGCCGACTCAAAGTGGTCAGGAGATCTATTTAGATTACAAAAGGAGGTTTCTGCCCTCAGATACAGTGGATATTATAAATATTGAAGAGCTAGCCTCTTTGTATCATATGCCCAATATTTCGGTAGAGACTCCAAATATAGCATGGAGTAGATCCAAAAAAATTGAACCACCAATGAACCTACCTAAGAGTGGTGATGATGGAGTGACTGTTTTTGCTGAAACAGATTACAGAGGTAAAAGGTTTGAATTTGGTATAAAAGGGGAGGATAGAAGAAAGCACTTCTATATGCTAGGTAAGACTGGTGTTGGGAAATCCACTGTTTTTAAGAATATGTTTGTTGCAGATATACTAAGAGGTGATGGGGCATGTTTTGTAGATCCTCATGGCGAGACCGTTGAAGAGCTTTTAGATTTAATACCTCCTGAAAGGATTGATGACGTCATATACTTTAACCCTACAGATACGCAATACCCTATTGGTTTTAATCTTTTGGAATTAAAAGATAAATCACAAAGGGACTTAATTGCAGATGGAGTGGTTGAAGTATTTAAGAAGCAGTTTGGAACCTCTTGGGGACCAAGGCTACAGTATATTTTAACAAACACAGTAGCAACAGCACTTGAAGCTCAAGGTACAACTCTACTGTCAGTGACTAGGTTGCTCATGGACAGTAATTATAGAAAGTTTGTGTTAAAGCAGGTAAATGATCCGATTTTGATTAAGTTTTGGGATGAGGAGTATGCACAGATGGCTCAAAATCCAAGATTGCTTGCCGAATCTATTTCTCCAATACAGAACAAAGTGGGTAGATTCATATCATCTGCAGTAACGAGAAATATAATAGGGCAAGTAAAATCAACAATTGATTTGCGAGAGATTATGGATAATAGGAAAATTCTTTTAGTTAATTTGGCCCAAGGAAGGCTTGGAGAAGAGACTGCTTCTTTACTTGGTGGAATGATAATTACTAGATTGCAATCTACAGCTCTCGAAAGAGTGGATGTTCCTCAAGATGAGCGTAACGACTTCTTTCTTTTTGTTGATGAGTTTCAAAATTTTGCCACTGATTCATTTGCAAAGATTCTTTCAGAGGCTAGAAAATTTAGATTAAATCTATGTATGACAAATCAATATATTGATCAACTACCTCTGACAGTAAGACAGGCAATATTTGGTAATGTTGGTACTTTAGGCTCTTTTGTAGTTAGTCAATCTGATGCAGCTATTCTTGAGAAAGAATTTGCTCCTACAGTAAACTCTGAAGATTTGGTATCTCTTGATGCTCACTCAATGTATATAAAGCTGTGTGTTGATGGTATGACATCTACAACATTTAGTGCAAGGTCTCTTCCTCCAAGATTTGCATCATTTGGACTTAAAGATAAGGTGATTGCTCAGTCTAGAGAGAAGTATGGAACCCAAAAAGAAATAATAGAGGACAAAATATTAAGATGGAGTAACCAGAAATATAGTGATAAAGGGAATAGATCATCTATGAAGTCCAAAGGGACAGAGGAGCCAACAAAAGATGGTTATAAAGTAAAAGTGTAAACCTTTTTCTCAAGGTCTTAAAGTGGTAAAATATAGAGATATAATATGTTTCTATGCCCTTATGTCAGGACATTCAAAATGGTCAACAATCAAACATAAGAAAGCAATAAATGATGCTAAGAAAGGCAAAATTTTTTCAAAGCTTTCTACACAAATTACTCACGCAGCTAAAAAGAGTGGGGGTGATATGAATATGAATCCTAATTTACGATTGTATGTAGATAAAGCGAAAAGCGTAGGCTTTCCAATAGATAAAATAGAGAAAGCCATCTCTAAAGGTACAGGGGAGGGAGCAGATGGAGTGACATTTGAAGAGATGACTTACGAGGGATTTGGCCCAGGAGGTATCCAAATATTAGTTGATACATTAACTGATAACAAAAATAGAACGGTTGCACAATTAAGGAAACTTTTTGAAGAGATAGGGGGAAATATGGGAGATACAGGTTCTGTTTCTTGGAATTTCGATGTAAAAGGATTAATCCTTGTAAAAAGTGGGCATATGCAGGAGACAGAGAAATTTGGAGCAGATGATGTGTTTGTCGCAGATGATAGAGAGAAAGTAATGATGGAACTGATGGATATACAAGGCATTGAGGATATCAAAGAGATTGATTTAGACGGTATTGAAGGACTCGAGATATATACTCAATTTACGGATTTGGCTAGGGTTAGAAATGAAATCTCACAGCTAGGTTACCTTATTGAAGAGGCTGATATTGTTAAAGAGCCTAAGATGACTAAGTCGCTTTCGGGGAAGGAATTAGAAAAGATACAAGATGCTCTAGAAAGAATTGATGACCATGAAGATGTACAGAGTGTATGGAGCGATTTAGAGTAAATTAAATAGCAAAAAAATGAGAATATTAGGAATAGATCCTGGTTTGGCAACAACAGGTTGGGCAGTAGTAGATTTTGAAAATGGAAAACCCTTTGCACTAGATTACGGCGCTATAGTAACAAAAAAAGGTTTACAGGTTGGGGAAAGATTGTCAGAGATAGCAACAGATTTGAAGGAAATTATTAAAAAATTCAACCCTGTGTACTGTGGTTTAGAAACTTTGCTTTTTTACAACAATGCAAAAACAGCAATAGTTGTGGGGGAGGCTAGGGGTGTAATTTTACTCGTTTTGCAGGAATCAAATATACCTGTATATGAATTTACCCCGTTACAGGTTAAAAGTAGTATTTCAGGCTATGGGAAGGCTACCAAGTTACAGGTTGGGGAGAATGTAAAAGCGCTATTTAATTTAGAAGAGCTTCCTACGCCAGACGATGCTTCTGATGCCCTTGCCATTTCTATGGCCTGTTTTGATAAAATAAATATAGAGAAAAATTTTTAAGATAATTGATATTTATATAATGATTTCATATATATCAGGTAAGATATTAACAAGTACTCTAGGAAAGGTATCGTATGTTGATATATTAACTTCGGTTGGAATAGCATACAGAGTTTTTGTTACTTCACGATTCAATCTCCCCAATGAAGGTGAAGACGTCTCTGTATATACGAGCTTCCAAGTAAGGGAGGAGAGCCAAACTCTTTACGGTTTTGTTACTCAAGAGGAAAGAGATTTTTTTGAAAAGCTACTCACAGTATCTAGTATTGGACCAAGAACAGCTCTTTCAATTCTATCTACATACAGTATGGAGAGAGTAATAGAGATTGTGCAGGATAGTGACTCTAAATTGCTTAGTAAAGCCCCTGGATTAGGATTAAAAGGATCACAAAAGGTCATATTAGAGTTAAGAGGTAAGATTGATTTTGACAAAGAGAGTGAGGTAGATGTTACAGATGCAAAAATTAAAGAATTGAAAGAGGCACTTAAAACATTAGGATACAAAGGTGAAGATTTAGAGAATAGTGTTAAGAGGGCAGGGGAGTTGCTCAAGGGGAATGATTTAGAGATTGAGGATCTAATTAAAAAAGTATTACAACAGTAGTTATGATTAAATCAAGTAAAAAATCAGAGGAGAAAAATCGATTAAAGGAGAGTAGGGTAGTAGTTAGTAGTAAGGAGGTAGAAGAGGCAGAGCAAAATATTCGTCCATCTAGATTGGACGAGATGATTGGTAGGAAGCAGGAGAAGAAAACGATTAAGATGATGATTAATTCTGCAAAGAAAAGAGGGGAGGTTGTAGATCATATCCTCTTTTATGGACCTCCTGGTTTGGGGAAAACGACTTTTGCCCTAGCGATTGCAAATGAAGTAGGGGGCTCAATCAGAATAACCTCTGGGCCAGCAATTGAGAGGCAAGGAGATTTAGCTGCAATATTAACCAATCTTAAAGCAAACGATATTCTCTTTATCGATGAAATCCATCGTCTTTCTAGGGTAGTAGAAGAAATTTTGTATCCCGCTATGGAGGATAAAGCGTTGGATATCGTTATGGGTAAAGGGCCTTCTGCAAAAACCATAAGGTTAAGCCTTGAGCCATTCACCCTTGTTGGTGCAACTACGCAGATAGGGAAAATTAGTGCTCCTATGAGAGATAGGTTCGGATTAATTCAGAGATTGGATTTCTTTGAAGAGGAGGATATGATAGAGATTCTAAAAAGGGCATCTAAGCTTTGGGAGATTGAAATAGAGGAGGATGCTTTGTATAGGCTCTCTGTGGCTTCACGAGGTACTGCAAGAATTGCCCTTAGACTTCTTAGAAGGACAAGAGATTACGCTTTGAATGTTAATACAAAAGTAATTACAGTAGATATTGTAAATTTAACAATGGAGCTCTTAGGAGTTGATGATTTGGGGCTTGAGAATCTAGATAGAGAGATCCTTCGAGTAATGTATTTCAATTTTGATGGCGGTCCAGTAGGGGTATCAACTTTAGCTGCAAGTGTTTCAGAAGAGGTATCTACCTTACTAGATGTGCATGAGCCATACCTTATGAAATGTGGTTTGATAAAAAGAACCTCTAGAGGGAGAGTGCTATCAAGTAAAGGTATAAAATATGTAGAAAGTATATGGCGATAGAAAGTAATATTCTTAAAACAGAAGACACAGTAAAGAGAGGAAAGCTAATTGCTTTATCACTCTTGATTGGACTATCAATGTTTGTACAAACATTGATTAAGAATCAGGAAGTAAGTGTCCAGCGAATCGTAATTACAGGGTTAATATATTTTGTATTCTCTTTTCTTGGCCTTATTTGGGCATTTAATTTTCAAGTAAAGATTAAATCATTACCATTCCTTGTACACAGCTCTTTATTTATTCTTGCTCAATACCTTTTTATACAGCTCTTCTTTGTTGAGAAATTTAGCAGAATATATGAGGGCCTTCTTTTGTTAGTATTGGTTGCTCTCGTCTCAATTGGATCATATATATCCTTCTTAATGTCTAATGTGTTTAATGTAAATCTTTACAAAAATATTCCGCTTGCTGATGTCGGCAGAACGGCGTCTTTTGTTATTTCAACCCTCTGCATATTTTTTCTTACTTTCAGTTTTCTGTCACTTCAACTGCCTGTATATATTCTCCTACCTTTACAGATCATTATTTCACTCTTTTTTAGTAATATCCATTTAAGAAATTTGGGTTATGAGGGATTTGTTCTTGTAAGAAAAACTGTATTAGTATCAACAATTGTATTAATTATGTATTTAGCATCGTTTTTAGGAGGTGTTTTGCACGAGGTTTCTGCTTTATCTCCAACGGT
>CAZPFV010000003.1:0-52229 GCA_964585985.1 uncultured Candidatus Saccharibacteria bacterium | reverse complement strand
AACTGGGGACCCTCTGTTCTTCAGACAGATGCTCTACCAACTGAGCTATCTCGGCTTACTATATGATAAAAATGATATCAAATATCTATGCTGTAATCAATACACTACTACTCTGTCAACACCACAGTACCTCTTCTCTTTGGAAATAGCTCTACCTTACTACCCCTTATATACCCTCCAATAAGAATGAGGAAGATTCCCATAATAATACCTAACGTATTCATATCAATTCCTGTTTCTGGAACCTCTTGGACATCTAATGAGTAAACAGCAGTCGGAGGGTTACTTCTTAATACATTCTCTGAACTAACATTATCAAGTATAACAGATGAGAGTTGCTCGTTACCTCCAGTATAAAGAATTTCAAAAACAACATCCTGTTTCTCGCTAGTAATTACATCAAATTCTAACCTTGCTAAGACATCTGGCTCACCTTCAGTACTGTACAAAGCACTCCCCTGTGACTGCGTAATACCCGTAATCATCACTATACCCTCTAAGTTATCTGTACTTTGCTGATCAAATGGCCACTCTTCAAAAAGTGACTCATTCCTTAAAGCTTTACTTAACTGTACAACCTTGGGATCAAACTTAATGATAGCTTTAGCCTTACTGATATTGTAAGAGCCTGAATCAATTAACACATCTAATATAAACCCCTTTTCTACATCAGAGATAACCCCATTTGGAGGATAGAACGAAAAAGTAGGACTCTGCGCAAGTACTCCTTTAGATGCAAAAGAAAATATTAATACTGTTATAAAAAGAAGTACTAGTTTTTTTATCTTCATATAAGTAGAATATACCATATGTAATTAATATAGCATATATGATTTATGGACATTTTTAAAGTAGTAATACTAGGTATACAACAAGGTCTAACTGAACTATTACCAATATCAAGTAGCGCTCACTTAATCCTCACTTCACAACTTCTTGATGTTAAAATGGATACCTACCTATTATCTGTACTACATTTAGGAACAACTATAGCGTTACTCATTGCATACTCCAATTTTCTATTTAAAAACATCCTTTCCAAAGAGAAAGCCCACATCTATTTAAAACTCCTTCTATCAATCATCCCTGTAGGAGTAATTGGCATATTTTTACAATCAAAAATCGAAAACTCCTTACGAGGGAATATACCAATTGCAATCTCTCTTTTTGTTTGGGGAGTAGTTATGATATTAATTGAAAGAAGAAAAGAGCCTAAAGAGATTGAGTTTAAAGATATTACTTGGAAACAATCCATATTCATGGGTATAAGCCAAATATTTGCTTTAATACCAGGGGGCTCAAGGTCAGGAATATCTACCATTGTGGGTATGATATTTGGGTTGAATAAATATACAGCTATTCAGTATTCATTCATAATGGGTTTACCTCTTCTTCTGGCAACACCCGTATATCAAATTATAAAGGGATACCCTGAAAGGATACTGCTCTCCTCAGATGTTATTGGCATTTTAATCGCAGCACTCTTTACATACCTTGGGCTTGTACTATTAAAGAAGTTCAATAAAAAGAAATGGTTAACCTTTTTTGGTATTTACAGAGTAGTATTATCAATACTTATTCTTCTTTTTGAAATATTTTAGAAAACATTTCTTATGTCTACCCCTGTCATTGTATCGGGGGAGTCCAGTCCAATAATTCCTAGGCAGGTTGGGGCAATATCTGCTAGTAGCCCTGTCTTCTGAGCCTTAGGACCAGTCCCTACTCTTAATATTTTTGTATCATTACTAGGGGTAATATCCTCCATGCTAGAGAGTAATATTAGTGGTACTGGATTATTCGTATGAGCGCTATCAATTTCTTTAGTAGCTCTGTTAATCATAGTTTCACAATTACCATGATCTGCAGTAATAACCATTGCACCACCCATTGATAATGTCGTTTTAGAAACTTGTTCTGTTAAAGAATCTACAATTTCATTAGCACGAACTGTCGCATCATAATCACCAGTATGACCTAACATATCTGGGTTCGCAAAATTAATTACGATAAATTTATACTGATATTTATCATAAGCCGTTATCCTTTTAATGACCTCATCCGTTATAATTGGTGAGCTCATTTCGGGAATAGTGGCGTAATTTTCTACTTTAGGAGAGGGAATATTAAAGAAGTCTTCACCTGGATGTGGCTCCTCCGCTCCCCCATTGAAGAAGTATGTAACATGCATATTTTTTTCGGTTTCAGAAATATGTAACTGCTTGTAACCCAGGTTTGAAATATATCTTGCAATTGGGAGTTCAATTTTTTTAGGAGGGAAGATTACTTTCGCATTAATACCCTCTTCATATCCCGTCATTGTTACTAAAGAAAGATTTTGGGGGTAATTCCTTCTCACAAAATGATTAAAATCATTAGAAATGAACGCCTTACTTAACTGCCTAGCACGATCCTCCCTAAAGTTCCAAAAAAGCAAAACATCATTAGGCTTTATTGCTCCAATCGGAGTACCTGAAGAGTCAACTCTCATCATAGGTTTGACAAATTGGTCTGTTTCATTTCTTGCATAGCTAGATTGAAGAGCAACAGTAGGATCTTGGAAGGTCTCTGGAGAAAGCCCAACCATTGCATCGTAAGCCAACTTTATCCTCTCCCATCTATTATCTCTATCCATACCGTAGAATCTCCCTTGCATAGAAGCGATTACTCCTACCCCACTCTCACGAATTTTTTCATTCAACTTATTTAAATACAAAAAACCATCCCTAGGTGGAGTATCTCTCCCATCAAACATTATATGAATATATGGGTTAACACCATTTGCTTTACATATGTCCATTAAAGAAAAAAGATGCTTAATATGCCCATGAACACCAGCGGCGCTTAGGACTCCAACTAGATGAAAATTTGAACCTCTTTTCTTTATCTCTTTAAAGCTCTCTCTAATCGCAGGATTACTATCTAATTCATGAGAGGATATTGCGGCATTAATTCTTGGCAAGGATTGATATACTACCTGACCAGCACCTATATTAAGATGGCCTACCTCCGAATTACCAGCCTCCTCAGATGGTAAGCCTACATATGTACCCGCAGCATTAAGTAGTGTGGATTGACCACAAGTCCAGGCTGTATCTAAAAAAGGTGTTTTAGCACCAAGGACTGCATTTCCTTCTGGGCTAGGATGTATACCGAAACCATCAAGAATGAGAAGCACAACAAACTTACTTACTTTCTTCTCTTTAATTGCTCCCTCTTCTTTCTCTTTCCTCTTTGCAAATAGTCCAAACATATGTCAGAATTTTTTAGTTAAGAATAGTATAATATACAAGAATGAATGAAATTAGTAAAAAAGATATTCAAAAATTGAGCGAAAAGATTTTAGACATCGAAGACTCTTTAGATATTAATAATAAGAGGGAAATAGTAAAATCGCTAGAGCAGGAAAGCTCTAAGGAAGACTTTTGGAAAAATCAACAGTATGCACAAGATGTATCAATCCAAATAGCTGATCTAAGTGAAGAAATTTCTAAAATTGATTCTCTCAAAGAGGACTTAAATACACTATCTCTTTTTTTAGAAGAACCCTTGGAAGAAAGTAATCAATATTTAAGTGATACCCTATCTCAAATAGAGAAAGATATTAGGGAATTTGAATCCTTGAAATTCCTCTCTGGCAAGTATGACTCCGCTAATGCATCTCTTTCAATACACGCTGGTCAGGGTGGTACAGAGGCAGAGGATTGGGCTGAAATGCTTTTTAGAATGTACACAATGTACCTTGCTAAAAAAGGATGGAAATACAATGTAACAAATGTTGTAAAGGGTGCACAGGCAGGTATAGCAACAATCACCTTAGACATAAATGGTAAGTATGCATATGGAATGTTAAAGCAAGAACACGGTACACACAGGCTTGTACGACTCTCTCCATACAACGCCCAAAATTTAAGACAGACATCATTTGCAGCTGTCGAAGTCATCCCCATACTTAAAGACTTAGGGAATGATATTGAAATACCCGATAAAGATATTCTATTTAAAGCTACGAAATCAGGAGGTCCAGGGGGGCAAAATGTTAACAAGACATCTTCTGCAGTACAGATAACACATATTCCAACTGGGATAGTAGTAAACTGTTCAGAAGAAAGAAGCCAATTACAAAACAGAGAGAGAGCAATGCAAATTTTAAAGGCTAAATTATGGAAAATTGTAGAAGAAAATAGGTTGAAAGAAATTTCAGAAATTAAAGGTGACTACAAATTAGCAGGATGGGGAAATCAAATAAGGAACTACATTTTACATCCATATAAGTTAGTAAAAGATCTTAGAACAAATGTTGAAAGTAACAATCCTGAAAGTGTACTAGACGGAAATATTGAGGAATTCCTTGAAGCTCAACTCAGAATACAGTAATATATACAGTAACCTAAACTGCTAATAAACTGCTCATGATTCTTTTTGATACTGTAACAAAGAAATACAAAGAAGATATAACTGCACTCGAAGATGTTTCTTTTAAGATTGATTCAGGTGAATTTTGCTATGTCATTGGTCCTTCTGGGGCTGGTAAATCCACAATTATGAAGCTCCTGATTAGAGAAGAGGTACCAACCTCTGGGAGTATCTTTTTTAATGATATTGAAGTTCCCAAATTAAATAGAAGATTGCTTCCTGCATATAGACAGAAGTTAGGTGTTGTATTTCAAGATATTAAGCTATTAAGCACTAAGACCTTAGAAGAGAATGTGGCTTTTGCCCTTGAAATATTAGATAAAAGTAATAAAGAAATTAAAGATACAACAGATTACCTACTTGATTTGGTAGGATTAAGAGAAAGAAGAGATCTTTTTCCTCAACAACTCTCGGGGGGTGAACAGCAAAGAGGAGCAATCGCAAGAGCTTTGGCCAACAAACCAGACCTCTTTATTGCAGATGAACCAACAGGTAATTTGGATTCAGAGAATGCACTACAAATATTAAACATCTTAAAAACCATTAACAAGAATGGTACTACTGTTATGGTTATCTCACATGATCAGAATCTATTAAATAGCTCAAAGGATAGAACTATTAATCTTAAAGATGGAAGATTAAACTCCGATAGTAGTGCTAAAGAAATAGTAAGACCTGAAACAAAAACAGAAGATGTATCAATGGACAGGAGCGAGATGAAGAAATCTATTGAGATATCACAAGAGTTCGACCCTCTTAGTAAATCATTAAAAGAGAAACTCAAGAAATTTGCTATTAAAACTCCAGAGATTTTACTAAATATTACAACTGAAGAGTTAGAGAGTATGAAATTGACACAAAAGGAAAACAAAGATTTAGCTAACTATATTAAAAAATATTTAAGCCAAACTAATAATGAATAGTACACGTATACTTTCTGTAACAGGAAAAAATATTAAAAGAAATAAGTGGTTAACTATATCAACGATATTAGTATCTGCTATCGTATTCACACTAACTTCTGTATTTCTTTCTGTATCAATTTTAATATCTAAAACTGTAGATTACTATGAACAGCGCGCACAGGTTATTGTTTTTTTCAAGAAAGGAACCACAGAGGAAGAGATATTCAAATTTAGGGAACAAATCAATGATGTAGATTTAGTAGAAGAAATTAAATATGTCTCACAAGAGCAAGCCTTGGAGGTATATAAAGAAGATTTTGCAGATAATCCAGAATTAATCTCTACTGTTACTGCAGATTCACTTCCCCCTAGCCTAGAAATCCGCGCAAAAGACATTGATGGTTTACTATCAATTATTGATAATATAAATAAAGCAAAAGAAACAAACCCCCATATTGATGAAGTCATGTATTTTAAAGATGTTGTTAATAATATAAAAACCCTTTCTAGAATTATTAGTATTGGTGGCACCGTATTAATTGTTGCAATGATTTTAATTACTGTAGCCTTAATTAGAGTAACAATTGGTTTCAATATTAAACTTCACCAAGAAGAAATAGAAATTATGCACCTTGTTGGTTCTTCCGATAAGTTCATCAAAACTCCCTTTATTTTGGAAGGTACACTCTACGGAATGGTTGGTGGTTTTTTGGCCTCATTAATTGTATTAATCCCTTGGTATTCAGCAAATATATACTCAGCAGGAACGGAATTCGCAACATGGATTTCACAGATGTTTAAAGATATTGGTCTAGAATATGTATTGAAGCCTAACTTCACCTTTATTTTAGTATTTCTGTTAATTCATATTTTAGCAGGCTCCCTTATTGGCTTTATCAGTAGCGTTAGTTCAGTTAAAAAATATCTTAAAGAATAGCTATGACAAAAAAGAAAAATATACTTTTTACAATAATATTTACACTTTTCACTCTGCTCCTTCTAAGCAAAGGGGTTAGTGCTGCTGAGAAGTGTCCTAGTAGTATGTCAGCACAAGAGAGGTATCTCTGCTTACAGAAAGAGTTAAACAAATTAGAAAGTACACAGGGATCATTACAGAAGAAATTAAAAAATGAAGATTATCAACAATTAAATCTTAACGAAAAGATTCAGTACATTAACACTCAAGTTACACAAACTGAAAAAGTAATCGAAGTTTTGTCCCTAGAAATTACAGCCCAAGATTTGGAAATTATTCTTCTATCTGAGGAGATATTAATAAAGGAAGATGACCTTAGTATTCTTACCCAAGAGATTAAAACATTAGAAAAGACTGTCCATGAAAGGGTTACTCAGTCATACAAATATTCATATGTCGGTCCATTTGAACTATTTTTAGATTTTGGCAATTTAGATAACATTATCCGTAAAGTAAAATATCTCGTTGAAACGAGAAATAATGATAAAAACTCACTTACAAATTATGCCGAAAAGAAAAATTTAGTACAGCAGGAGGAGGAACTTCTTGCGAATCAGAAGGCTGATTTACAGCGTAAGAGAAATGAAATAGAGGAAGAAAAAGAAAGATTAGTAGAAGAAAAAGCATATTTAGATCAACAGAAGAGCGAGAAAAGCTCCCTTTTAGCAGAATCTAAAAGAAGAGAAGCTGCATACAGAAAGGAGCTAGCTGAAACAACTGCGATGATATCTGATATGGATGAAAAAATTTCTGATTTAGTAATTGCTTTGTTCAATTCAGGAGGACTTGGCAACGGGACAAAAGTCTCTGCGGGAACAGCCATCGGCTATCAGGGACATACTGGCTGTTCATTTGGCTCTCATTTACACTTCGAAATTCGAAATAAATCTAATGAAAAACAGAACCCTTCCCTATACTTAAATGGTGGAGAGTACTGGTCTCTAGTATCTTCAAAAGTCTACCAAGCACCACTTAGAGGAGGAAGAATAACGCAAACATACAAAACTGCTACGCATAGAGCTTGGGATATGGTAAGTACTACTGATGGACTCCAAGATGGCTCAACATATACAGTTCCAAAAGGAATATGTGCAAATGTAGATAACTATATTAAAAGCACTGGAAGAAATTGGGCCTATCTTACGGGTGAGGGAGCTACAGTAAGGGCAATTACAGGTGGCACTATTTACTACGGAGTGTACTCAACAAATCTTCCTCAATACCCTTGTAAATATGCATTACTTGTTCATAATGATGGCAACAAATCATTCTACCTCCATCTTAAATAATCTTTTGCTTATTTTACAATTTTTTGATAAACTCAATAACAGTAACTATAAGTTTATTTTAATTTATTATTACCTCGCCAGATGGCAAAGATAAAAGTTAAAAAGAAGAGTACATCCTCTAAAAGTCCCACAAAAAAGATCTCAATCAAAAAGCCTGATTTTAAATTTAAAAAGGCAAAAATTAAGATTGAGAAGCCTGATTTAAAAAAATTACTATCTAGTAATCGCTTTAGGACATTATTAATTGTATTAGGTGCAATACTTCTCTTCATCCTTATGGATCTCTTTGTACAGTACCTAAATAATGGGTACAGTGTAGCAGTAGTTGATGGGAATAGAATATCTAAAACTCAATACCACAAGAAACTAGAAGCTGCATACGGAGCAACAATTGCTCAACAGTTGATAGAAGAAGAATTGATAAGAATTGAAGCTAAGAAGGCTGGTGTAGAAGCAACAAAGGAGGAAATACAAGCTGAGTTAGAGGAGGTAATTAATAGTGTAGGAGGAGAGGAAGCATATCTATTAGCATTAACTCAGAACAATATAAAAGAAAAGGATTTAACTGACCAAATAGAGTTAGATATCCTCTCAAGAAAGATATTATCCCCAGGTTTGGAGTATACAGACGATGATGTAAAAGCATTCTTTGAACAGTATAGCTCTGTTCTTTTTCCAACTGATAGCCAGCAGCTAGAAGAAGGAGAAAAATTAGATTACGAACTCTTCAAGGATGAAACAGAGGAGATGTATATAAGGCAAGAGATATATAATAACGAAGCTGTATGGCTAGAGGGATTAAAAGGAGAGTATAAGATACAAGATAATTCTATTGCAGAGCCTAAATATGGAGTCCTTAGTGCAACAATAAATATCTTTAAGAATCTCTTTAACGAAGCAAATACAAACGAAATTGAAGAGTAATTAATAGTTTACGAAGATATTAAAAAAGGGGAATTTAATTCCCCTTTTTCTTTAGATTTCCTCATCCGCAGGCTCAACAAGACCGTAACCACCCTGCTTTCTTTTGTATACCATTGATATTTTCCCGTTACTTTTACTCTTAAAAAGTAATTGCTCATAACCGAGTAGCTCCATCATCTCAATAGCCTCTCCTTCTTGCAAAGGACTCATATCTTCAATCTTTTTTCTTGTATTAATTGTAGGCGTATAATCGAAATATGGATCATCCTTTTCAGTAGATGGAAGACTTTCTAAATGGGCATCCGCTTCTAAAACTTTCCACGGTGTTGCTCCCTCCCAATACGCTTTCTTCTCATAATATCTATCGATTCTTCTTGCCATCGTATCTGTAGCCTCATCTATATTAGCAAACATATTTTCACCACTAACCTCTACCCTGACAGCACTTTTGGGGAGAATTACAGTAATATCAGATCTAAAATCATTTGCAACCCCCCTATTACTCCTTTGTGATTTTAAAACCACCTCAATGCTAGTAACCTCTGTTAGAAGATGGTCATGTTTGGTAATTTTCTCAATTACATAATCCTTTAGTTTCTCGGTAGATTCCATGCCCACGAAGGTAATTTTTATATTTTTTATATCCATAATGGGGAAAAATAAATTTATGTATATTAATATTTTACCTTAAATATAGATAAATAAGAAATATTCAAGATGAAGAGTATGTAAAAATATTAACTAATACTCTCTATTTCTATTTAGAGTTATCAGCTAAAGAATAGCTGTTTAAAAGTGATTTGCAACATCGTATAATGAGATATATAATACTCTATTCCGCGATAGCTCAATCGGTAGAGCAAACGGCTGTTAACCGTTCGGTTCCAGGTTCGAGTCCTGGTCGCGGAGTTTTCTATTGACTCTTTTTCCCTTCTATTAATAAAGTTTTACATTATATTTTCAAGAAACAGATATCGTGTTCCTGAGCTAAAAACCATCACATTTCTGACTATCTAAAGGAAATGGCTCTACTATATTAAAAATTTTAAGTATTAATTTCTTTTTTATTTGCATTATAAAGAAACTGAAATTGTGCTACACTATTAACATTAAGTCGGTAATAAATAATATCTTAAAAAGAAGTATTGATGGACTCTGTAGCTATGAAAGATGAGCCAAATGACAAATTATCAATGTTATCAAAAAATGATAACTATAAAAAAGGATTATTTAAAAAAATAAGAAATTGTCTCTTATTACTGATTTTAATAGCCGCTTCTTTTATTATCTCTATTTCTTCTAAAAGTGTTGAGAACTTATATTATAAAGAAAATAGTAATATAAATTATCTTGTTTATTTAAAACCCAACAATTATTACGACACCCCTATTTAACGAAAGGAATGAAATATATAGCTTCATTGATTGATTATATAGATATTGATTTTAATTATGAGTTTAAAATGAATGAGTCAGTAATATATGATTACGACTACTATATAGAAGCAGATGTTAAAGTATTTGAAAAAGGGAATCCATCAAATGTTATTTTCGAGAAAAAAAATAAACTTGTTAGAGATAGCGTATCAGCAAATCAGGAGAGTTTAGATTTTAATATAAATGAAAATCTTAAAATAAACTACGGAGAATATAATGATTTAATCAGATTATTTAAAACTTCTTACAATATTATTGCTGATAGTACTTTAACTCTAACACTATATGTTAATGTTGAAGGAAAGTATGAGAAATTTGAAGAATTAATAAAAACAAATAATTCAATGAATATCGTTATTCCTTTATCCGAACAGATGCTTAATATAGAAATGGATTATAAAGATATTAACAATAGTGATGTAATCACGCAAACTACCAAAAAAGGTCTTTTAAATGATGTTCAGTAATTGAATAATCGGATAGCTTTATAGCTGCTACATTATTTCTCTCATATACCAAATCGTCTTCAAAATCTCCTATTTGAGAAAAATCCCCTCCTACATACAATGTTTTACCATCCTCACTAAGCTCCATTGTAAGTATCGTACCATCAACTCTAGGAAAATCCTTATTCTGTGTTAAATTATGATAATATTCCACAGAATGTATTGGTGATCTAAATTTCTTAATTAAGAAAGGGATTGAAAAAATACCGATACAGAAAAGAATCAAAGAAAAGATACGAATAAATTTTTTCATTTTTATGGGCAATAACTTAATCTATTAACAATATAGTACTACGGAATTAAATGAAGTTCAAATTGCTGTTTCCTCTTCGAATCTCTCTTTGAAATTACCATCATATATACACCCATTAACAGTAAGCCAATCGGTATTAACAATGTATATGAAGACATTCCTGTACTAGGTAATGCACCTGTATTTGCTCCTAACACATACTCTGAGAAATGATTAACTGGTAAAGTTAAGATATCTGAGAGTGGATCGTATGAGGCATTCTCCCACTTAAAGTATGAGGATGTATCTTTTACTGTATTTCCCTGATCATTACGAACAGTAACACGTAGTAAAGTCTTAAAGTTAGAATCTGAAAGATTCTCTATACCTAATTGCTTTTTGACATTAAAGAACCTAATCTCTGCTGGCCTAGTAGCTAAGAAAGAGGCTCCCTGACTATCAATAAATGCTCTATACCTATTATGATCTGGCTCAAAGACAACAACAATATTCTCTTCGAGAGATGATAGTTCATCAATATTTTCAATGAGATCTAATCCAGGGAAGAATGTTATGCTACCAACACCTGGTCTAGTTAGAATCAAATCTTTCTCTGTATTACTCTTGTTATCAATCAGAGCAGTGTTTGACTCTATCGAACCAAATGTAGAAGGAATAGTTGGGGTAGCTAAAGTCGTAAATGATAGAGTTTCTCCATATACCTTTCCAACGTCTCTCCAACTTACAACAGCCCTGTATTCATAATTTGTATTTTTCTCTAACCCTGTCAATTTATACGAGTAGGCACCTATTGATGTTCTTGTTGATTGAGGGGAGATACTCCATACATCACCACTCTTTTTGTATTCATAATATACTTGGACTGAAGACTCATCATTTATACTCTCCAATTCTCCATTTAAGGTTGCTCCACTCCATGTTATATCTGTAGCAGCTTTTGTAGTTATTTCTAATGCATCATACTCCCAAGACAATCTAGGATAATCATTTCCTTCCTCTATATACCATTTACTTGGGTTAGAGGGATTAAAGTCATTACTACTCACTATATCCCAGCCTTCATAATTCAAGATACTTTTCATTTGTGAGGTTGTTCTACCTGTACCACCACCAGAGTTCACTTGCCCAGATGTTTCCTTATCCCAAAAAGAAGAGATTACAGAAGCATCATCATTCTCACCGATTAGCCCACCATTATAATGATAACCATAATCAGGCATGGGAATATCCACAACGGCCCCTGAGGAGTATGAATTAATTACACTACCTTCATAATTACAACCAACGAGCCCACCACCCCCATAAATAGCCGTGACAGTAGCTTCAGAGTATGAGTTGGTGATTACACCACCTACTGAATCCCCTACTAATCCCCCTATACACTCTCCTCCTGATTCAAATCCAACACTACCTTTGCTGTATGAATTCTCTACTTTTCCAAACAGAAGCCCAACCAGCCCACCAGCACTATAAGCAGCAGTCATATCTGCACCCTCTATACCAACATTTTGAACTTTTCCACTTTCTCCAACCACTCCAAACAAACCAACCCCCTCTTCTAGTGCGGGAGCATTGATAAAAATATTCGATACCGTATGTCCCTGTCCATCAAAAGTACCCAAATATCGAGAGCTATAGTATCCAATAGGTTCCCATCCTAAGCCTGTTGTATATGTCTCCTTGTTACTGCAATCTTCATAACTACTACAATCATTGAAATCTAAATCTTTAGTTAATTTGTAATTAGCCATAAGGTTATCCCTCATTGCATCCAAATCTTCTATTGTTTCTATCTCTATCGTTTGAATTACATCATATGAGTATGTATATGAGGCTAGGCCATAGGGACATTCGTAGTTACCATTACCACATAAACTATAATCACCCTCAACTTTTACAAAGTTACCACCGATATAAAGCTTTTCCCCATCAAAGACAGAGGAAGAAACGGTCATAGAGCCGCGAGATGAAATATGTGGATTCCAATACGAGATAGCGTCACCTGTATCTCCATCAAGAAGAGCAAATTCTGTACCACTCAGCCCACCAATACGTTCAAAGGATCCTCCAACAAAGACATCATTTCCTACTGGAGAAATCGTAAAAACGATTTCTCCATAACGATGATATACTTCTGGAGTCCATAAATTATCCCATGTACAACTGTTTGAATTTGTAAGCCGAATTAATCCGTTAACACTATTTTCACCTACTCCATCAAAACTACCACCAACATAAATATATTCATCTGTTAAAGTAATATTATGTACAGTAGATGGGACTCCTGAAGAATAAATATTAGGAGTACAAGTATTATCTAAATCCCCATCAACATCTAGCTTTGCAAATTCACCTGTGTAAGTATCATATATTTCGTTAAAATCTCCCCCTATGTATATAAAGTCCCCGTCTAGTTCAATATCATACACCCAGCCATTTGGTTCAGGATCCCAACTGCTATCCCATGTACAATTAGCATTATTATTTAATCTTACAAGATTTGATACAATCTCTTCATTCTCGCCTGTACCTACTCTATTAAAACTTCCTCCAACATAAATATAATCTTCATTAACCTCAATGCTGAATACATATGTATCTCCTGAAGAAGATTTATGAATATTTGGAGTACAATATTCATTTAGGCTACTATCAGAGTTTAATTTCGCAAATCCACCTGTGTAAGTATCACCTATCTCGTCAAAACTCCCCCCTATATATATATAATCTCCATACACCTTCATTGTCTCAACTCGCCCATTAACCTCTGGTGCCCAATTAGTAATTGAATAATCAGATAGCTTTATAGCTGCTACATTATTTCTCTCATATACCAAATCGTCTTCAAAATCTCCTATTTGAGAAAAATCCCCTCCTACATACAATGTTTTACCATCCTCACTAAGCTCCATTGTAAGTATCGTACCATCAACTCTAGGAAAATCCTTATTCTGTGTTAAATTATGATAATATTCCACAGAATGTATTGGTGATCTAAATTTCTTAATTAAGAAAGGGATTGAAAAAATACCGATACAGAAAAGAATCAAAGAAAAGATACGAATAAATTTTTTCATTTTTATGGGCAATAACTTAATCTATTAACAATATAGTACTACGGAATTAAATGAAGTTCAAATTGCTGTTTACTCTTCTTAAAAAGCACTTTTTGATAGTATATAAAAGCTCACAGACACAACAATCAATATTCCCATTAAATAAAACATCTTTTTCATAGTAATATCATATAAATCCCTTCTTTTTTTGAAGTGAAAATAAAGCAAAAAAGGAGTATGAAGTAAAAGATAATAAAGAATTCCATAAAATGCATAGTTTAATACATTCCCAGAGGATCTAATGAATCTATACAAACCTTCAGAAAACGAGTAGTTAGCACCAATTTCATAACCTAAGTTAAAAGAGACATATATTGAAAAGGAGATGATTAACCATTTAAAATATTTAATACTATTTCTCTCATCTCTCCTAAAAAGGTAGTACAGAAGATAAAGAAGAGATTCAATAGCCACTGCTATTGAGAGGGGAATAAAAAAATCATTTAATATTGATATTATAAATTCCATTAACCAATTTCATTTAAGATGCCCTACTACTCTAAAGGTGGATAGGCAGAAAATTCACTATACAAATCCTCAGCAGTAATAACCTCCATCTCAAAATTTCTGTTTTTAGCATTTTCTTTTATTACTGGTGCAGCATTCCTAAAATCAGATACAACACCTCTCGTATTGAAATTCATCTCAGGTCTTTGACCCAAATCTAACCTTGAGAAATATTCTAAATAATTTCCTGAATGTTTAGAAAGTCCATCAGAAGAAGGAAATCTATCAAAGAAAGGCTGAAGATTCTTGTAATACTCAAGCTCTCTATTCTCTTTATCATCAATAACAAGCCTTAAGCAGTTCCACACAACGGAGCTATCATGAATTTCGGTAGGAAAAGCAAAATATACAATGCTAGTTGCTTGATTCCCATCCTCTGAAAAAATTGCATGAGAGCCATACAGTGTTCCATTCGAAAGAATTTCTGATACCTCCGCATTCCGAGTAGCAGAAAGTACAAATTTGGATAGCTCGTCTAGTGCTCCAATATTTTCATTATCTGCACCTCTTGAGATAGTAGTAATTACTTCTTTCAAATCTCTCATACTATTAAAAGATTCATTACTGTCTAAATGTGTATATTCACTATCTAAAGAAGGCTTTCTTAATGAAGTAATTTCAGAATCAGGCATAATTCCTCTTTTTTCTGTTGCCCCCTCAGGAGTCAAATCTTCATATGTACTTCCGTATGGTGTCATAATTATTACTATTTTAAATTATTACCCCCATTATATCATCAAAAATCCATACTGTCTTTACAACCTTACTAATATCAATTAACATTAATCTATGACAATATCTTACTACACTGGGGTAATAATACAGCTCGTTATAAACTTTCTTTTGATATTAGCTATCCTCTTTACCCTTTACTTAGTAATCTCTCTCATTATTAAAGTACGAAAAGGAGTAAAGATTGATAAAAAAAGGAGTATAAAAAGAATAATACTGTATACCTTAATTATTGAAATACTACTTCTTACTATTAACATCCTTTTTAAATATGACCCCCTCAATATTGTTGATGAGCCAATCGGGAAAACATATTTACTACAAGACATAGAGTAGTTTTACTAAGAAGATAGTAAAGGAACAAAAAGAACTGTTTCAAATACCTCTTTTTTGAATTTCTAACTCATCCATATATCCCTATCAGTTGCATTCTCACTCTCTTTTAGCATAATATATATTATATATGTTTGAACAGATACATACATTTGTGCTTAGTAACTCATTTCTTTCAGCAATTTTTGCCACTGTATACTCACCAATTGAAAATCAACTAGAAAATCTAAAAAGTACCCTCTCTGAGAGTTCATATTCAAATATTGAAAGCCTCTTAGATAAAGTGGTAGGAATTTCTTTAATACTTCTCTCAATATATATTGTGTACTCAACATTATCATTCATATACTCCCTGATTTTCAAAAGAAGATTTCGAACTAAAATATTAATATCATTAATATTTGCTATACCCATCTTTCTAGTAGCGTACTGTATATATACATATATTCATATTTAAGCACACATATGGCAGAAAGAGTTAGAGCGTACAGAAGAGATAAAGAATACTTAAAAGCCTTCATAATAGTTGCTTCCATATTAACTATTGCTCTTCTTCTCCTATTCATCACTTTAAAGCTAAATGATGATAAATGGATTTGTAAAGATGGGGAGTGGATAGAACAAGGGAAACCATCTGAACCGAAGCCAAATTCAAAGTGCGAATAGAGTAAATATTCCAATTTTATGATAGAATACCTACCTGTTATGGAATATATCCCCATTGAAAAGAAAAATATAAGGAATATCGCTGTCATAGCCCATGTTGATCATGGCAAAACAACTTTAGTAGATGCCTTTATGAAGCAAACCCATCTCTTTAGAGAGAATCAAGAGGAGATGAGTCAAACTCAAATACTTGATAGTGGAGATTTGGAGAAGGAGAAAGGTATTACTATAAAAGCAAAAAATATATCTGTAAGATACAAGGGTTACAAAATAAATATTATAGACACACCAGGTCACTCTGATTTCGGTGGTGAAGTTGAAAGAACTCTTAATATGGCAGACTCTTGTTTACTTTTGGTAGATGCCCAAGAGGGAGTCATGCCTCAAACAAAATTTGTATTAAAGAAGGCCCTAGAAATGAATCTTAAGGCCATTGTTTTGATAAACAAGATAGATAAGAAATTGGCAGATGTAAAAAAAAACGGTAGAGAAGATACAAGATCTTTTCTTAACATTAGCAAGTAATACTGAACAGTTAGACTTCCCTATCTACTATGCAATTGCAAGAGATGGAAAAATTTGGAAAGAGTTGCCTACTGGGAATCTAGAGGAAACAGAGGGTAATCTAACCCCACTTTTAAATGAAATAATTGAGTATTGCCCAATTCCTAAAGGAGATGAGAGTCTACCATTTCAAATGCAAGTAACCTCCTTAGAGTACAACTCTCATCTTGGTAGATATCTTGTTGGAAAAATAAATAGGGGTAGAATTAAAAAGAATGAGCCCGTTGTACTCCTTGAGAAAAATAACAAGGTTCAAGGAAGGGTAAAGGAAATCTTTGTAAAAGAAGGTCTCAATTGGGTAGAAGTTGATTCTGCTAACGCTGGAGAGATTGTCGCTATCGCGGGGATAGAATCCACCGCAATTGGAGCAACACTGTGTGCCCTAAACGCCCCAGAGAGGCTCGAGGATATTCATATTACTCCCCCTGCTGTACAGGTTAGATTTGAGGCCAATACATCTCCATTAGCTGGTAAAGAGGGAAAGTATGTCACAGCTAAACAGTTAGAGCAGAGATTAGAACAAGAGAAAGATTTAAATATCGGATTGAAGATATCAAAAATATCAGGATCATCTTACTCAGTAGCTGGTAGAGGTGAGCTACAACTCGCGATACTTGTAGAGCAATTACGAAGAGAGGGCTATGAATTTCAACTGGGCAAGCCAGAGGTTGTGTTAATTGAAAAAGATGGTAAACCTTTTGAACCAATTGAAGAGCTAATTATAGATTCCCCCACCGAGTATCTTAGTGTTATTGCTGAGGAAGTTAGTGATAGGAAGGGAGAAATGATTAATATTGAATCAGAGAGTTCTCAAACCAGATTTACATACAAAATTCTTACTAGGAACTTAATAGGGCTACACAGAGTATTGATGAATGCAACAAAAGGAAGTGCAGTCATAAATAGCTTCGTTACAGATTACATACCGTATGTACCACAAGAGTCACACTTTAGAAAAGGTGCTATCATCTCACAAGATAATGGTACTACCCTAGGATTTTCATTAACAACTATACAGGAAAGAGGTTCACTCTTCGTAGGCCCATCTGAGACAGTATATGAGGGTATGATTATTGGAATAAATAATCATGAACAAGACCTTACAGTAAATCCTTGTAAAGCAAGGCATAAAACAAATGTAAGAATGTTAAGAAGCGAATTAACACAAGTTAATCTAAAACCTACAATACCTCTTACCATAGAGTATGCCCTCTCTTTCATAAATGATGAGGAATTAATAGAGGTTACTCCCCAAAATATTAGACTTAGAAAAAAACTTTTAACCGAAACAGAGAGAAATTGGGCAAAGAGAAAAAATCTTACAGCTTTTGCTAAACAACAGCTAGGTATTACAGAGTAATCACTAGCACTCATCTCTTCCTTATCTTAACCAATGTATGTATAATTTAAAAATTAATATTATTTTCAATAATAATGGCAAAGAAAGGAAAAATATATAAATGCGAAATCTGTGGAAATGTTGTAGAGGTATTACATGAGGGTGGTGGGACTTTGGTATGCTGTGGCCAAGACATGACAGAAATAGATGAGAGAAGTGAGGATCAAGGTTTAGAGAAACATGTTCCAGTAATTGAAATTAATGACAATATCGCAAAGGTTAAAGTCGGAGATGTAGCACACCCAATGGAGGATACTCACTACATAGAATTTATACAACTAATCGTTGATGGAAACACATATACACAGTACTTAAAGCCAGGGGATCTGCCCGAGGCTGAATTCTGTCTACCAAAAGAGTATTCAAACATCTCTGCAAGAGAGTACTGCAATATCCACGGAGTATGGAAATCTAAATAGGTATTAAGCTATAAATATTTTGTAAGCGAAGTACCCTATTGTCGCTAACAGTGCGATAATTACTACAATAAGGACAATCACAACTACTGTGCCACCTTTACCCTCTTTTTTCTCTTCTCCTAACGTATTCACTACCTCATTTTCATTGAAAGCAGCAAAAGGAGCTTCATTTAGAGGAGCAATGTCAGGAAGAGGTGCAGAGAGGTCTTGAGGTGACAGAGGAGTAGTCATAGGTGATGGTTCTACCTGTGGAGATGATTGCACAATATTTTCAAAAGCAGCTGTTTCTGGTTGAAGAGGATTCATTTGAGATGCATCTTCAATTACAGGAGCTGGTTGCACTGTATCCATCGGTGTAGGTGTAGTATCAAAGGCAGGAGCTGGTTGCACTGCATCCATCGGTGCAGGCGTAGTATCAAAGGCAGGAGCTGGTTGTACTGTATCCATCGGTGTAGGTGTAGTATCAAAGGCAGGAGCTGGTTGCACTGTATCCATCGGTGCAGGCGTAGTATCAAAGGCAGGAGCTGGTTGTACTGTATCTATCGGTGCAGGTGTAGTATCAAAGGCAGGAGCTGGTTGTACCGTATCCATCGGTGCAGGTGTAGTATCAAAGGAAGGTGCAGGTTGGAATGTATCCATCGGGGTGGGCTGGAATTGATCTACATTATCAGTAGGCATAACTGGTGTAGAAGGAGAATTCATTGGAATCTCTTGTGGGAATTCCTCTCTAGGAGCATTGCTTTCTACAGCAGCAGGCATACCCGTCAAATCATCTACTAAATTTTGGACATTACCTGTAGAGGGTGCAGGAGTAGTATTAAAATCACTAATTGGAGCTGTATTTACACTGCTCTGAGTATTATCTATGGGGCTATTTAAATCATTCACAATGATATCAAAAAGAATTTATATTCACTTCTAATATATCAGAAATTTCGAGCACTCTTCAACAAATTCAGAAGTAAATTACTATCAGTCTTACCCGCAACTCTCGGTATTAAATTAGAATCAATTATTGTTGGTGTTATTCTAACCTGCCGTAAATTACTATCCTCCACGAAAAGAGAGAGCACAATGCCCTGTCTCGTACCAATCCACCTATCTTGATCAAAATACAGATTCCCTAAACCGTAAAAAATTATACCCTCCTTGTAAACTTCATATGTCTGTGGCTGATGGGCCTGAGTACCAATGACTATATCAGCACCCAAATCAATTGCTTGTCGAAAAACTTTTTTCTGATCAGGAGAACTCAAGGGCTTATAACAAATGGGGTACACAACATCAGAGGCAGGATATGAGTAACACTCTTGGAACTGGAATGTAACAATCGTTAAAGCACCATTCTCTTTTGCCTCAGTAATATCTCTAGTTAATTTCTCTACAGAGTACGAATTAGCACCTGCCCTATCCTCTCCCGCTAAAGCAGAAGAGCCGTACATAGTGTCATACCAGTTATATCCCATAAAGGCCAATTTGCTGCCCTTAATATCTTTGTACAAAATCTTACTAGCATCTACCTTGTTTAAACCACCTCCAAAGTACTCCCACCCCATTTCTACATACTTCTCAATTGTTGTTGTATTGTTTTTTGAGCCGTGATCATTATTATGATTACCCGTTAACTCAACTATATCAACACCACTAGCCTCTAAAGTCGCTATATATTCAGGTTTAGAGCAAAAGGACATACCTGTATATCCGACACAACCCTTCACAAAAGAGGCTTCATTTGAAACATGTGTTAAATCTGCATCTGCTAAAAACTCCCCTATATCCCTAGCAGGATATGCATAATTCTTTGAAGAATCTATCTTTCTAGCCAAATTCCTAGACATAGCAACAACACCACTCATATTTATCTTAACCATATTTTCTGCATTTACTGATACACTCTCACCATACATGAATCCCATATTCTTACGAATTATACTTGATACAAACTCACTATTTTTTGCATATTTCATTCCATACTCAACACGGATACAGCCTGCAGGATCAGAAAGACAGTACTTATCATCTAATTCCAACACTTTGTAGCTAGGATTTAGATCTTCTACAGGAACTATTCCGATTTTTTTCTCATCAGCAAGTAGTGTAGAGAGTAAATCCTCTGACTCAACTATCCCAATATCATCTCCCAATGCTTCCTTAAGGAATATTTGTGCTAACTCATACTCATCTGAAGTAACATACAGCTCTTTGGCTGCATGAATTTCATTCAATGTAGTCTTACCATTAATCCAATATATATGGCCCACAGGAGCATACTCTTTAAAATATATTAGGTGAGTCTCCTCTTCACTAGGCAGTATCTTGTAACCACCTCTTTTTACAAACTCAAACCTTTTAATCCCCTCTAGCTCAATATCTGAGAGTGCTGATATTATGGCATTTTGAACATCCTCTCCAACTTTTGAATCAAAAGAGAGTTTAAATGTCTCATACTTAATCTTTGGGGGAGTATAGTAAAAGAAATCAGGAAGAGTCTCTAGCGTAAGGGCTGAAAAGTTAAGGATATAGATAAAAAAGGTCAAAAATGGTATAATAAGGTATAGAAGTATTGGATGTTTAAATTTTTCTCTTCTATATCTTTTTCCCTGTTTAACTGCCATCTTTAACATAATATGAATATATCTAATTATAAAGAATATTTCATTATTTTAAACTATGGGACAAAGAAAGAAAACAAATATGAAAACATATAACACAAAAAATGTATTCTTAATTATGGTAGGTATTCTTGCCATGGGAGCAATACTAAATATATTCAATCAATACTCTACAAAACCTGTTGTAGGTATGCAGCAAGATCTCTTTGAGCAGGAGTATGCAAAAGATTTACAGTATATTGAATCAAATCCAGTTGAGGAAACAATCTTAGCTACTGCAGCATCAATCTCCCCTCAAAGTATCCTAAATCATCAAAGAACAGAGAATCTAAGAGTATTCTTTGAAAAAAGAAATTCCCCTCTTGCACAGTATGCTGAAGAGTTTGTATTAGCTGCTGATTACTACGGTATCGACTATAGAATAGTTGCAGCTATATCAATCGTTGAGTCTGGTGGAGGTAAAATTAACTTTAAACCTTACAATGCATGGGGTTGGGGAAGTCGAGGATTTGACAACTGGAAAGATGGTATTTGGAGTGTAACAAAAGGTTTAGCACACGGCTATTATGCTAAGGGTCTCAATACTCCCGACAAAATCGCCAAGGTATACTGTCCTCCATCTTCTGCAAACTGGGCTAGAAAAGTAACAGCCTTAATGAATCAAATTGGTGATTAAATATTTAGCGATAGAAGGAGAGAAAAGTAAATAACTTGGATTTCCAACCCTTTCTAAATATCTTGTATAGTTCATTTCCCAATTTTTGAGAATCATGCCTTATGAGACTTCTAACTAATGCATCCCCCTTATCCTTTTTGATTTTTGAATTCGCAACTAAATCGGCTTTAATCAGCTTCCTACGATTGTCTTTGATATCATTAACGAAGAGATGCTCTCCATATTCAACATACCTTTTATATGCATTCTGTGGAATTTTTCCATTATTTATTAAAACATAGTCGAACTGCCTACCAATATACTCTTCTATGATTGATAACATACTATCAAGAGTTAAACCTCTTGTTTGCCCTATCCTAGACATTAAATTAGATACAAAGATAAGCTTAGCCTTACTCTTTTGCATAGCCTCAGGTATCCCCTCTACGATTATGTTGGCTAATGTCGTTGTATATAGATCTCCTGGACCAATAATGATGTAATCAGAGCTAGCAATAGTATCTAGTGCACCTTTGTAGGCAGTAGCCTTTTTATCGAAGTAAAACTTCTTAATCTCCCTATCTTCATCCGGCTCATCAATTAAATGCTCACCTACAATTTTTTTCCCATTAGTATACTCTGCAACTAATCTCACCTTATCCAAGGTTACTGGAACAATATTGCCATTAACTGAGAAAAGGTACTTAAAAAGCTCTATGGCTTCAACCTCAGAGCCAGCAATCTCTGTCATTGCTATCATTAAAAGATTACCCATCGTATGACCCTTCAGCCCATCACCATGAGAGAATCTGTATGTAAACAGCTCTCTAAGAATATTTTGATCGTTCTCTGTTGAAAGAGCAAGTATGGATTTTCTCAAATCACTCAGAGGTAACAAACCGAATTCATCTCTTACTACAGCATTACTCCCTCCATCATCCATCATTCCAACAATCACATTTAATTCTAAATCCCTTTTTGTCTTGAGTCCCTCTAGTACTACGCTGGATCCTGTCCCTCCCCCTATTACAGTAATTTTCATAAATACAATTGTATACTAAAAAATGATATAATGAAATGTTTAATTCTCACACAAATAAAGATATGAACTTCAAAGTCGGCTCAAAAGTATTTTATCCATCTCAAGGTGCAGGTTACATTAAAGAACAGAAAGAAATAGAGTTCAATGGTAAGAAAAAAATGTATTTCGAATTTCAATTCATAAATTCCTCAATTACAATATCTACTCCATTGGATAATGTTGATAACCTCAATATTAGACCAGTACTATCATTGAAAGATATTAAGGAGAAGATTGCAAAATTAAAGAAGACTCCGTACAAAGATCCAAAGACAACAGATTTTAACAAATTAATGGAAATATTTAAGAGATTAGAATCGGATGCAACAGTAGACTCTGCAATAGAGACAATACAGCTTTGTAATCATGTAAAACGAGGTAGAGAGAAAGATGGTAGATTAATTCCAGTATCAATAGAGAACGAACTTTCCAGAGCAATGGGTGATATTGTTGGCGAAATGGCTCTATCTGCCGACATAGAATTAGAGGCAGCAGGTAAAATGTTTGAGAAAATTACTGGTCTAGAAGCAAAAATGCTAGAGAGTAAGTATTTTGGTCGTTAAGGTACTCTCTCCCACCTTTATTTCAATCCCTTCTTCTATACTATCTACTTTCTTGAGATCCTTTACAAAGACACCTTTTTTAATAATCTCCAAGTACTTTTCAATAAGCTCTAAAAGCTCCCTACTCTCACTTGAATACTCTAAAGAGATATACTGACCAACTTCACAGCCACTCTCCTTCCTAGCCACCTGTAGCCCTCTCATGATTTCATTTAAGATGCCCTCATCTTCAAGCTCCTGTGTAAGCTGTATATCTAAACTAACAAATAATGCTCCTAATTCAGCAGTTATGATGCCAGCTCCCACACGGGGCTCTTTAGAATATTTTGCCTCCTTGACATTTAATTCCCCTTTAACAATCTCCAACATATTTTCATCAGTAACTGGTACATATGCAACTGACAAAGGCTGTCTAACCTTTAGCTTGTTTTCATCACGAATATTTAAGCCCAATGAACATACTGTCCTTATCAGCTCCATATCATTAAGAATTTTTTCATCAAGATACTCAATATTTGGTTGAGGATACTCCTCTAGATGAACAGACTCTTTCCCATCGATGTTTAATGTAAGGTATGCAGATTCTGATATGAAAGGAGCAAATGGAGCAAGTAATTTTGATATCTCTACCAAAATATAATGTAGTGTATTAAGTGCATCTGTATCACCATTTACAAACCTATCCCTTGATCTGCGAATATACCATTTAGAGAGTACATCAATTAAATCAAAAATCTGTCTAACACCACTCTGTAATTTGTATTTATCAATATTTTCAGTCACATCTCTTACAGTTTGATTCAGCTTCGAATATATCCATAAATCCATACTATCGCTAGGCTTAAAATTCGGCTCATATTCCCACTCATACTGCTGACTATAATTAAGAAAGTACTTTACACAGTTAAAAAATGGTAGAAGAACTGTTGATGTTATCTCTTTAACAAACTTTTCACTAAATATTACTTCCTCGCCGTGCACTATTGGTGAACTTAGTAAGTAAAGCCTGAGTGCATCAGCACCCATTGAATCAATAATCGTGTTTACTTCTGGATAGTTTCTTTTACTCTTAGACATTTTAGTGCCATCAGGAGCAAGTGCCATACCGTTAACGATTACATTTTTGAATGCCTTTTCTCCAAAAAGAGCACTCCCCAACACATGAAGTGTATAGAACCAGCCACGGGTTTGGTCAACCCCTTCAGCTATAAATTCAGCTGGATACTTTCTTTCAAATAGCTCCTTGTTTTCAAAAGGATAATGGAACCTGGCAAAGGGCATTGAACCGGAATCATACCAAACATCAATAACATCATTAACCCTTTTCATCTCTCCTCCACATTTACAAGGGTACACAATATCATCAACAAATGGTTTATGTGGATCTTCTAGATCAATACCACTTCTCTCTTTTACTTCTGCAAATGAACCTAAAACCTCTTTCATATTACACTTATCACATACCCAGATTGGTAAAGGTGTTCCCCAATACCTGTTTCTACTTAACGCCCAATCTCTAGCATCTTCTAACCAATTACCAAATCTACCCTCTTTAATATGTTTAGGTATCCAATTGATACCCTTGTTTCCATTAACTAATAGCTCTCTAATTGCAGATACTCTTACATACCAACTTTTAATTGGCCTATATATCAAAGGTGTATTAGTCCTCCAACACATTGGCATTTGATGCTCATAGTCATAATGATCAAAAAGTAGATTTCTTTTCTCCAAATCTTCTATTATGTACCTATTAGCCTTTTTGTAAAACATCCCTTTAAACTGTTCAATTTCATCTTTCATATTCCCTTCATCATCAAGGTAATCGAACATACCGATACCCATTCCTGTCATCAGAAGGAAATCCTCCTCTCCGTAAGGTGCTTGATGTACTAACCCTGTACCATCATCAAGCGTTACATGATCAGCATGCACTATCTTAAAGGCACCCTCCTTAGATTTTTCACTGTAGTATGTATAGAGAGGTTCGTACTCTTTCCCTATCAACTCACTCCCCTTATACTTCTTTAAAACATTAAGACTCTCTTTGAAGACATTTTCTACTAAATCTTCACCAACAATATATCTCTCATTGTTATACTCAACCTCAACATATGTAAAATCTTTTCCAACAGCTACCAAAAGATTACCAAGTAATGTCCAAGGAGTAGTCGTCCAAATTAGGAGATACTTATCCTCACCTTTCAATTTTAATTTAACAACAACAGCAGGATCTGAAATAGTTTGATATCCACCCAATGCAACCTCAGAGTTTGAAAGTGTCGTGCCTGCTCTAGTTGAGTACGGGACCACCTTATACCCTTCATACAAAAGATCAAGGTTATACAACTCTTTCAAAGACCACCAGAGACTCTCAATATATTGTGCATCCATGGTGGCATACTCTTCATCACTATTTACCCACCTACCCATTCTTTTGGTTAAATTTCGAATCTCTTCCTGATACTTTTCAACTGACTCTCTACATAAATTATTAAACTTCTCTATACCGAAATTTTCAATATCCTCTTTCTGATTGAAACCTAGTGACTTCTCAACCTCATACTCTACGGGGATTCCCTGACAATCCCAACCCAAACTCCTCTCTACCCTAAACCCTTTCATCGTTTTGTACCTAGGGATACTATCTTTGATAACCATAGTGAGTACATGACCGTAGTGAGGCTTATTATTAGCTGTAATAGGGCCATCATAGAATGTAAAAGAGTTCTCCTTAGGTCTCTGGTTGATACTCTTTTCTAAAAGCCCCCTCTCCTCCCAAAGCTTCAGTATACTCTCCTCTGTCTTTGGGAAATTAGGCATACCTTGATCCTTAGATATCAATATATTCTTCATATTTTTAACCTCATATATTAAACAAAAATCCCCTTGTAAAAACTAATATATTGTATCAGTTCTTACAAAGGGACGTATATACGTGTTACCACCCTTGTTCTTAGTTTCATTACTAAAACTAACTTATGAACCATATACATGGCTCTACTCTTTTACGGAAGTAAACCGTCGGATTCTACTCGTAATACATACTTTCTTTCCGCCACTAACCAGTGATATCTGGGTCATTGTGTTACTCGCCCATTCTATCACAGTTGTAGTATAATTCAAAGATGAAAGAGAGTTGGAATCTAAAACTTCTTTACAAAAATATATCTGACCCACAAATTGAAAAGGATATTGAAAGAAGCAAAAACAGAGTTAAACACTTTGTTAGCAAATGGAGAAAGAACAGGGAGTATCTTAATCAACCAAAAATTTTAGCTACTGCTTTGAGAGAGTATGAAGAGCTCATAGAGGATAGTGGCATATGTACAAAACCCTCTTACTACATATTTCTTTCACGATCACTTAATCAACAAGATCCTCGACTTAAAGCTAAAGAGAACCTACTACACGCTGTATCACTAGAATTAGAAAACAGTATTCAGTTCTTTCAGCTTAATATATCAAAAATTCCCAAAGAGAAACAATCAATCTTTCTCAATTCTCCATACTTAAAACAGTACAAACACTTTTTACAAAGAAGCTTTAGCAGTGCAAAATATCTTTTAACAGACAAAGAGGAAAAAATCTTTAACATTAAATCAAAAACCTCACACGGTAACTGGGTAGATATGACATCGCAACTTCTACAGAAACAAACGATTAGCATTACTGATGAACAGAATAACAAGAGAGAGGTACCTTACAGTGAAATCAGTACATATCTTAATAGTAGGGACAAAAGGGTTAGAGATATTGCAGGGGAGAATTTTTACAAAGTAAACAGCAAATATCTAGAGATTGCAGAGTTTGAAATAAATTCTATTTTAGAAAATAAAAATATTAGTGATGATTATAGGAAAATAGCTAGAGCAGACTTACCTAGGCTACTTTCAGACGATATGGACAGCAGTATTGTAGATACATTAAGAGAGAGTGTCACAAACAATTTCAAAATATCACAAAGATTCTACAACTTAAAAAGCAAAGTACTAAATCAAAACGCTCTTGCCTACTATGAGCGCAATGTTAATCTTGAAGATATAACAAAAGAATACACTTTCAATGATTCAATTCAAACTGTAAAAAAAGTTTTTGGAAGCTTAGACAGTGAATTTTTAGATATTTTAAATTTGTATCTCTCAGAGGGTAGATACGATGTACATCCAAAACAATCTAAGCAGGGAGGAGCTTTCTGTGTAAGTGTAGGCTCTAAATATCCTACATATATTTTGTTAAACCACAACAACAGATTGCAGGATATATTAACAATAGCTCATGAAAGTGGACACGGTATCCATACTGAGTATTCAAATACCCAAAATCCACTTAATCAGGGATACTCTACTGCCTCTGCAGAGGTTGCATCTACTTTCTTTGAAAATTTTGTTCTTGAGGAAGTTGCCACGAATTTAGGTAAAAGAGAGAAAGATTTACTACTACTCAAGTCTTTAGAAGAGGATATTTCCACTATTTTTAGACAGATAGCTTGCTACAATTTTGAATTAAGAATACACACCGAATTTAGAAATAAAGGTTTTCTCTCTGTTAAAGAGATTTCAGATATCTTTTCAGATGAAATGAGTAAATATTTAGGCAAAAGTGTTTTGAAAGATAAGCATATGCAAGCAGGTTGGCTATACTGGAGTCATATCCGCTCCTTCTTCTATACCTACTCTTACTCAAGTGGATTACTCATTTCAAAGAATTTGCAATATTTAGTAAAGAAGGATAGAAAGAATATAGAACTCGTGAAGAAATTTTTTAAAGGAGGAGATAGTAAATCTCCAAAGGATATATTCCTTGATATAGGGATTGATATCTCTAAGAGAGACTTCTGGGAGAAAGGAATCGTTGAAATTGAAAAGAAACTCATATACTTAGAGAAAGAACTCTAGGATATACACTCCTGTCATATTTTGGTATCATTTAGTATATATTTAATATTAATTACATATATTATGACTGAGCCACAAGAAACCAAATCCTCCTTTGAAGCAGATTATGAATTACTAGATATACTTAATGCTAGACCGACAGATGAAGACGAACTTACAAAATTCGCTGTTGAAGAATTAGGTGGTACATTACTCAAATCAGAAATGGAGGATGGCAAAATTATCAGCAGAACAGCTACAGGAGGATATACTGACGGTAAGACATTAGTAGAAAGAGGAGCAAATGGTCAAATAGAGATTACAGATCAAGATGGAAACAAATATGATAAAGATTGGAATCTCTTAACCTATGGTCAAAAGAAAGAGGCGTAAAGTTTTGAGTCCCACTATTCTTACAAATAGCTATCCTACTTTCGATTATAATTCTTTAAGCATTGATATCAATACCTTACAGTATTATCCTCAAAAAAGAGCTCTTTTCCGTGCTTTGGAGCTTACCCCTTTAGAGAAAGTAAAGGCTGTTATACTTGGTCAAGATCCATACCACGGTGAAAATCAAGCAAATGGATTATCATTTTCGGTTAACAAAGGTATGAAATTACCTCCTTCACTAAGAAATATCCTTAAAGAATTACACAGCGATATTCATGTTAAAATTCCTACACACGGAGATTTATCCCATTGGAGTAAGCAGGGAGTATTACTTTTAAACAGTGTACTTACTGTTGAGAAAGGTAAACCCGGATCTCATAGAGACATAGGTTGGCAAGAGTACACGGATGAAATAATTGCAGAGATTTCAGTAAAGAAAAAACATGTCGTCTTTATCCTTTGGGGTAAATACGCAGAAAACAAAATACCCTTAATTAACCAAGATAAGCACTTGATTATTTCCTCACCCCACCCCTCTCCCTTCTCTGCAAGTAAGGGCTTTTTCGGAAGCAAACCGTTTAGCAAATGTAATAATTGGTTAGCAGAGAAAGGTATAGAGCCAATTGATTGGGAGATAGCGTAAGACTTAAATTTTTCCACACCTCATAGTATAATTGCAGCTATGGTAGAAAAAAATCCATCATTACAACAAGAGTCCATATCAGAAACACTATTCTTTCAGATGGAGGTAGATGATATTGAATATGAAATCCACATTGGAGAGAATGGAAATGGTGAATTACTTCCGTATGGAATAATCCATAATAATACGGAGTTAACTGGTAGACAAGTCGATATAGAGCAGCTCGTGGGCAGAATCGTATATATATTTGGATACAAAAAAAAGATACCTGTCGGAGAGGTCAGCTTTGTAATAGATAATATTACGGTAAGAGGGAAAGAGAAAAGGGAAATAGCTTTTTACGGTCCTTTCGGTTCTCTAAGAATAGATGAATCCTCTGATCTTCTATACGATACAACGACTCCTAATCCTTAATTTGAACTCCTCCAAACATAACACCACCCGTAATCTCTAGTACAGGTTCGTTAATATCTCGCTCCTTAAGATGTGTTTCCCAACTACCTATTATTCCCGTCCCATCCGTCTTAACCCTACAATCCTTAGGTACAAAAACATCTACTCCTCCAAATGCACAATTAATGTGAATCTTTGCTCCACCCTTTGATACTTTTGCCTCTCTAAGATCCAAATCTACCCGCCCAAAAACAACATTTATTTCTCCCCCTTTGAAATTTTTAGATGTAATCTTTTTTTCAGTACCCCAAAAAACAGCATTCTCTTTAACATACTCCTCACTCGATACTTTCTCTTTCATTTTTGTACTACTTTTCTTTTCATCACTTTGTAAAAGGATAGAGAGCCCAATCCCTATTATGATAATAGGCCAAAAGAGTGAAAAGAAATTCCAATTAAACAAATTACTAGAGAGAAAGGACACTCCTAAAAAAAGGAGGATCATACCAAGTACAGAATTCTTGTCTAGCAAAAGTTTTGCTCCCCAAAAAATGAGAATCAATGGCCAAAGATCTCCAACTACAGCCCAAAAATACCTACTTAATCTAGGAATTATACCTGTTTGTTCAAATAACAAAACGATTCCAAATAGAACTATTAGTACGCCAAACAAAAATTTAGGCTCCATATTGTTTCTTTTCATGTTCAAAAATACTTAAAAATTTAAAGTGCCCCAATATTAAAAGAGCCTACTCCTACATTAACTAATATATTAATTTTTGTAGAACTTTCATTGTAATTAGCAGAGGTGTATTTTTTTCTATCAGAACTAAACTTTGAAATAGATTCTCCATCAATGGTAATATCCCCAACCCCAAGGTCATACTCTAGCGTATATCCCACCCTAGAGGGAAGATTTAAATTCATCTCTCCAGCACCAACGAATAAATGAATCTCCCCAGCTGGGATAGATGCAAAGTTAAAATCTACATTTAATTTCCCAGCACCCACCTCTGAGTAAAAATTATTTATGGGAGTTGTATTAAACATCATCTGACCTGAACCAGCACCTAGATTAATATCAATGTTGATAGGCAAGCTTAATTGACCAGTAGTAATATCGTAAGATGAATTATCATAGAAGAGTTGGAATCCTCTTGAGGTAGCCCCTTTAAATGTAATATCTAAGATTTGAGATTGCATATCATGAATTAGTTGGGGGGGCTCATAAGTATCTGGGTAGTGTGACTTAATCAAAATATATTCATCTATATCGTCTTCCTTGAGAATAAATTTCCCTGCACCAACCTCAATATTTACATTCCTCTCTATTACATTCTGATACTGTGAAAATGATAAACTTTCTGTACTACTACTCAACTCTTTCCCTAAATTTACAATACCACTACCACCATCTAGAACCCAATTGTTTACTTTATCAGGAAAGAAAGGAATTGGCTTAGATGTGAACTGCATATATGATATTGTGAATACTGAAATCGTAAGTAGGAATGTAAAAAAAGTAGAGATGAATCTCCCAAGCCCTGAATTACCAGAAATTATTCTTAAACCGACTAGAATTATTAAAATTGGCCAAAATCTTGCTACATACAACCAAATACCCCACCCCACAACATTCGTTGTATTTAGAAAAAGCATTATACCTACGGCAATGAGAAATATCGCCCAAGAGTAATTTCTCTTCTTCTCTATAATAGGGACATCAGCCATAATAAAAAGATTATAAATTATCTACTTACTTTTCTTTTTTGTATCAGTCTTTATAGAATAGAAAGGTCCTTGATTTGCTACAGATTTTTCATTAGCATCACCAAGTGGAGAGAGAGGAAGTACTGCCCAAAGTATAATGTATAAAAAAAATGCTCCACCAACCGCAAATAATACCCTTATTAAGGTAGAATCTATATTAAAATACTCTCCCAACCCACCACATACACCAGCTAAAACGGTATCTGTTTGAGATCTGTATAATGTTCTTGACATACTCATTTATCGAGATTTTAGATATACTGTATATTGTAGTACAAAAGGAGGAGAAACTAAATACTTAATTTAAAATAATTAGCAATGCAAAGAGGTATATTACTGATAAGTAGGAATGAATTAATTGCCCTTTATAATCATTTAGATATTGAAATATATTCTGGAACTGCTCTGTACGAAAAACTAAATAGTGCACTACAGGGTAGTGATGAAGAGATTAGAATACTTCTCTCAGAGGAGGAGATAGAGAAAATCTTAGATGAAACTGGTGCCCCCGTACATGACAACGATATATTAAATAGCTCTATAACCAAAATATCTCAACTGCTCTCATCTTTTAGACATAATTGAAAATTGCCGGACCTAGATTCGAACTAGGATTAGCGGTTCCAGAGACCGCCGTCCTACCATTAGACGATCCGGCAACACACAGAGTATTATACAGTATCTCTCTTTAGAATGTATTGATATATCCCTTTATCCTGCCAGTAGCCCTCTCCTCCCCCATTACCTGTATTACTTGGAATAAGTCAGGTGTCTGCTTCCTACCAGTAATCGCGACCCTAATTATCATAGCCACATCACCAACCCTCCCTTTATACTTTTTAGGATTCTGTTCATACTCTTTATAATCTGTAGAGAACTCGTTCTTTTCGGCAATTCTCTTTATCTTATTAAACCACTCATAGCTATCATCTCCAAAATAGAAAGTATCTAAGTAATCCGTGAGTATTTTCTTTTGTAAATCTTTATTAACATCGACACTCTCTATTTCAACTCGTTTAAACATATCATCAAAAAATATTTCAAACTGGTGGGATATATCCGACCATTTAATAATATCTTTCCTGATCTTCCCGCCCTCCCTTTCAATATTTAATATATTAATACAGTACTCCTTATGATTACTTAACTTAGAACACATCTCATCGTCATACTCCTTTGCCCACTCTAATGCCTCTTCATATACCTCTTGTGCACTCAATTTTGAAACATACTCCTTACATACATCAGTAAGCTTAACCATATCAAACAGGGCTCCCGACTTATTAAATTTTTCTAATTTTAATTCAAACTCACTAAATGGTAATTGTGGATTTTGAATTCTCCAATCAGAGAAATTAGAGTTCATAATATTTAGGAAATACTCCAATACCCCTGTAACAGGATATCCATTAGCAAGAAAGTAAGATGCATCAGCCTCAGGATCTTTTCTTTTACTAAGTTTCCTTTTGTTCTCACCATCCATTTTCATTAAAGGTGAAGGATGAGCATATCTAATTCGCTCAAAGCCTAATTTATCAAAAATTTCTAAATGCAATGGTACAGAAGGAAACCACTCATAAGTTCTAATTACAAGATTAACCCCCATTAAAGTATCATCTATCGGATGTGCAAAATGATATGTAGGAAATCCATCAGACTTAAGCAGTACAACATCCATATCATTTTCAGTAAAAGTACAATTCCCTTTAATCAGGTCATCTAAAGTAAATTTGTTTTCATAATTACCTGTAGAATACAGTCTAATTACAAATTTCTTACCCTCATTTAAGGCTTCCTTAACATCCTCTATGTCAGCATCTCTCCATTTTGCCCATCTACCCCAGTAACCAGTTCTAGCATTCTCTCTGTTCTGTTCCTCTCTAATCTCCCCAAGCTCTTCCTCTGTTGCAAAACATGGGTATGCACCACCGATGCTTACCAAATACTTAGCAAAAACATGATAAATATCTAACCTCTCACTTTGGATATATGGACCATACTTTCCCTTTCGTACACTCTCATCAAATGAAATCCCAAACCCCTCAAGCCCATCGATAATTAAGTCTACACCTCCCTCTATCTCCCTCTTCTTATCTGTATCCTCTATTCTTAAAATGAAGGTTCCTTCTGTTTGATCTACTAATTTTCTCCCAATTAATGAGGTAAACACACTACCTAAATGCAAAAAGCCTGTAGGACTCGGAGCAAATCTTAAAACTAATTGAGATGGTTTTAGCTCCCTTTTAGGATATTTTTTATACAAATCTTCAACAGTAATATTTACATCAGGAAAAAGCAATTCAGCCAATTCGGTATTCTTTTTATCTCTTTTCATACTTGCCTAAGTAGTATAAAATTAGGTCAAATTAAATCACATATGCTACAATCATTATATCATGACATTAACTGAAGCTGCATTTTGGACTAAACGGTTAGGAATAGTGGCAATTGGGGTTGTTGTTGTAATCGCCGTAATCGTTGTAATTGCATACAACCCAGGCAATGCTCCAATACCTCCTCAATATCAAACCGCAAGCTGTGCATGTACAGAGAAGAGGGAAGAGTTTTTAGACAATGTACTCTCCATTCCCTCTTACAATCTTAAAGATGGCTCTACCCCCACATATGAGGTCCAAACAGATACAGGGAAATTAGATGATAATCTTCCAGATATTGTAAATGTATATAGATATGAAGATCTAGGAGAGTATATCGATGCTCAAGATAGGGCAAAGAAACTTGCAACCGCCATGGGCTTTGAGGAGGGAGAAATTATGAGAAAATTTTCTTCAGAATATACATGGCAAGACAGAGTTTCCCAAAGGTCACTTCGAGTTAATGTTGGGGATTTGAATTTCACATTTAATACTAATACAAGGAAAATCAAAAGTATAAGAGCAGAAAAAGATTTACCTAGTACAGATGAAGCAATTGTTCTCGCTAAAAAAGCACTAAATTCACTCAGTCTCTACTTAAGTGGATACGATGAAAGTCGACCACTAGTCTACCTCATTAAAATTGAAGATGATGGAACATATGTTCAAGCCGATTCTTTACTCTCTGCGGATTTAATTAGAGTTGACTTCTTAAGACAATTCCCACTAATTACTATCGCCAGCAATATCGTAGGTGCAGAGAGAATGGTTTCCTCTTTAGAAAGAAGAAATATGAATGCTGTTACTGAAAAGAAAAATATTAATGGTGAAACGATAGAGATATATAGTTTTAAGACATATATGACACATCAAATCACTAACAAATCCAATGTCTCTGTATATGTTGGTCCGAAAAATGATGATGTTAAAAAGCTTAAAGAAATTTATCAAATTGACTACAAAGTATGGGATATCTCAGAAGATAGTTGTGGTACATATCCCCTAATATCTGCATCAATGGCAGAAGAGAAAATAAAGAACGGAGAGGGAAGTATTGTACATCTAAATTATCAAAATGATGAAGTAGCCCCCTACTCCCCACAAGAGGTTAAAAAATTCCTAATTACACAAGTAGCCTTAACATATTACGAAGGTTTGCTCTCTCAAAACTATCTACAGCCTGTTTACTACTTCTCAGGTGAAGCAGAGCTAGCAGATGGAACAAGAGCAGATTTTGATATATATTACCCTGCAATAAATTACGAGATTGTAACTGACAAAGTTGTAATCGAGGAAGCCCCCGTTGAACCGAGTAAAGGAATTTTCTCCCTATAATTTCTCTCTTGCATATTTCTCTAAGAGAACAGTTTCATCAAATCTATTTTTGGAATTTACAACAATCGTCACTATCTCATTACCATTAGGGTATACATAGTAGCCAACAAAACACTGACCAGCTAAATCAGTAATACCTGTTTTTAGCCCCTTTATATACGGCGTTGATGCATACAGTTGGTTTGTAGTAAAAACCTCTTTACTTGCTATACCATCTGATGATCCCCAATTAAGAATCTCCTTGCCTATTTTAACAATGCGTAATATATCAGGATATTTCCTTACGACAGAGGTTAATATCGCAACATCTTTAACGGTAGAAAAATTTTCCTCTTCATCTATACCAGCAGGATTACTAAAAGTAGTAGAATTCATTCTAAGAGATTTTGCTTTCTGATTCATTGCCTTTATAAAGGCTGAATAGCCCCCATTGGGATATGCATTTGCAATAATATATGCACTATCATTATACGAGCTAATGAGCATCGATTTAAGCAAGTTTTCTACTGTAATACTATCTCCTTCTTTCACACCAAGTTGCCAATCCATATCCTCAGGAATATTTTCTCTAGACGCTGTAATAACATCATCTAAATCAAATGTCTCTAGAACTATAATTGCTGACATTAGCTTAGTTAAACTCGCTATACTCCGTTTTTCATTAACATTCTTTTCATAAAGTACATCTCCTGTCACAGGATTAAACACCATAGCACCTTGAGAAGATATCTCAGGTATTGATAAAGTTGCAGTAGAGAAAGGCGTAGTCTCTTTCTCTTCCTCTATAAAGTCATACTTTCTTGCTTTAGGAGACTCATTAGCTAAGGTATACTCGGCCTTAGGCTTAAAGAGAGAGAGTACAAAGTACCCCGATATTACTACAACAGGTAGAAGAACAAATGAGAGTAATATCTTCCTAACCTTATCCCTCTTTCTATCTCTTCTCTCGAGCTCCTTAGCCTCTTTAGCGGCCTTAACAGCCTGTTTGTATAGCTCTCTGTCGTATCTTTCCTGAGGGAGAGAGATGTTTCTCTGTATATTTTCCATTATTGATAATAGAGATATTATCAAGTTAGCCCATACCTGGCAAACTACATATTTTTCTTTTAAGAAAATGTAATATATAATAACCAAATAATATTGATATTAAAAAGATGGAAAGAATATACATATCTGCGCTTAAAGAGATAATTGGTGAAAAAGTCCGAATTCGAGGTAGAGTTGATACTATTAGAGATCAAGGAAAAATTGTTTTTTTAGTCATTAGAGATATCACAGGAAAAGTGCAGTGTGTCTCTTGGTCAGGAGGGAATACAGAAGTATTCAATATTTCAAAGAATTTAACTGCTGAGTCTGTCGTAGATATCAAAGGTCTTGTTAAAGAAGCAAAACAGGTAGCCACAGGGTATGAAATAGAGATAGAAGAGATTACTGTTGATTCTGTATCTAAATCTCCCTTACCCATCGTCATAGAACAACCGTATTTAAAAAATATCACTAACTTAGATAAAAGATTAGATTACAGATGGTTAGACCTTAGATCAGAAAGGAATATCTTGATGATGAAGGTAGCCACAATAATGGGTGAATCATTTAGGCAATTTTGCACTGATAACGGATGTATTGAGATAGAGGCTCCTAGAATACTTGGTGCTGCAAGCGAAGGTGGTGCAGAAGTTTTTGAAGTGAAATATTTTGATAAAAAAGCATATTTAGCACAATCTCCTCAGTTTCACAAACAAATGGGTATAGCTTCAGATTTAGATAGAGTTTTTAATGTGGGTCCTGTATTTAGAGCAGAGAAATCATTTACAACCAGACACTTAACGGAGTATACAAGTTTTGATGCTGAGTTAGGATATATAGATTCATTTATGGAGGTATGCAAATTTGAGCAAGAGATGATTAAATATGCACTTAACAATATTAAATCTGAATACGGTGAGGATATTAAAAAAATATTTAATGTCAATATTAAAGTTCCACAGGGAGATTTCCCATACATTACAGTTAAAGAAATTAAAGAAAAATTAGCAAAGCTAAATATCCCGAGTAAAGAAGATGGCGATTTCTCTCCAGAAGAAGAGAGGGCAATCTCCAAGATTATGGAGGAAGAAACAGGTTCTGAGTTTGTTTTTGTCTATGAATACCCACACAGTAAGAGAGCTTTCTATCATATGAAGGATAATAGTAACCCACCTTTTGCTTTAGGTTTTGATCTTTTTTGGAAAGGGATTGAGATAACCTCAGGCTCGCAGAGAGAGCATAGATTCGAACAACTTAAAGAGAATGCAGAAGAAAGAGGTATTTCGCTGGAATCATTAAAAGACTATTTTGAATATTTTGAATATGGATGTCCTCCTCATGGGGGTTTTGGGTTAGGTACTGAAAGGTTTATGATGAAACTATTAGATTTTGAAAGTATATTAGAAACGACATACCTTCCTAATACTCCAAATAGAATAGGCAAATTGATTAATGTGAAGAAAGGGAGTTAGATAATCTCCACTCTTTTACTAAAAATTGAATCTCTTCGTTTCCATTCCAAGAGTTTAATCCTACTCCACCAACTACCTCAATTCTATCATCAACATTTAATTCGTCTGTGTCTGAATCACAGTTAAAAAGTACTAGAGTTATTAATTCTACCCCACCCCCTTTACATATTAATTTCATATGATTGCCTAATTTACCCATTATTTGTTTCTTTACAATTATTAAATTCTGTAGCGCTATTAATGGCTTACTATTCCCATATCCATACGGCTGGAGAGTATCCAGCTGCTCAATCAGAAAGTTATCAACATCATCTGTATCTAGAAGTAAGTCAATATTTAAATCCTTTATTAGAATTTCATCTGTAATGCTCTCTTCACCAATCTTATGAATACACTTTGAGAACTCTTTCTCTTTACCCTTCTTAACAGTAAAACCAGCAGCTAGTTCATGTCCTCCATATCTTTTCAAGTAACGCTCACAACGAGATAGGGCATCTGTGATATTAAAGCCTGTAATACTTCTTGCAGAACCCTTTACTCCTTCATCGGTTTGAGTTCCTACAAGTACTGGACGATGATATTTCTCATTTAATTTACCCGCTACTAATCCAACAATTCCCTCATGCCACTGCTCACCAACAACAAATAGTACCTTATCATTACTATCGTTAATAATCTGAATAGCTTCATCTAATCCATTTTGGGTCATATGCTGTCTAGTGTAGTTAGTTTCATTAAGTATTTCTGAAATTTTTCTACATACCTCTACCTTGTCACTAACTAAAAGTTTTACAGCATCTAGTGGAGAACCTATCCTTCCTGCAGCATTAATTCTTGGCCCCAGAATATATCCTAAGTGATAGCTATCAATATCATTTGGCTCTAATCCTGATACTTTAATTAACTCTCTTAAACCAACCCTATTACTCTTCCTAATCTGCTCTATACCGTACTTTACCACTACCCTATTTATATCTAACAGTGGCATTAAGTCTGTAACTGTAGCTAATGCCACTAAATCTAAGCCCCTTGTATTTGAATCTATCTCACATTCCATACCCAATTCTCTTTTAATAGCTTGTATAGTGAGAAAGGCAACAAAGGCTCCACAAATCATTGTATTTGGATATTCATGCCCTTGATACATTGGATGTACAAGTGAATAATCAATATTTTCATTAAAATCAGTAGGTGGTTGATGATGGTCTGTAATTACAAATTGCAATCCAGTATCTTTCATATAGTTATTAATTAGCTCTGTATCTCTAACTCCACAATCCACAGATATTAACAACTCTCCACCCAGATGCAAGACATCGTTAATAGAGGAATCTGTTAACCCATACCCCTGCTCTACCCTACTTGGTATATATGGGATTACATCAATTTTCATATTTAATTCTTTGGATACTTCTTTGAAAAGAAATTCCCAAAGTAAACTAACGCTACATATTCCATCAGAATCAAAATCACCATGAATCACTATCTTCTTTTTATTTTTGATAGCCTTTATAATAACTTTAGCAGCAGATTTACTGTCATACAGAAATTTCGGAGATGGAATATCATTAAGAGTAGAATTTAGAAAGGTATCCTTATCAATACCTCTTCTATCTAAGATATACCCCACGATATCTCCCTTCATAGGCTCTTTTGGTAATATCCAATTACTTTTACTTTTAAGACTCATCTCTACTGTACTGCTCAATTAAATCCCAGCTAAAACCTTTACGCTGCAAAAAAGTAACCATTTTTTGATCCTTGATATCAAACTTTTTACCTCTATATTTCTTCTCAAAAGCTGCTTTCAACAAATCTATCTCATCTATGACCTCTTCATCGACAATACTTTGAGCTATCTCTTTACTTACACCCTTTGACATTAACTCCCCTATTAAAACACTTTTACTTCTAGGCTTACTCCTTAATCTACTCTGCACAAACAGCCTTGCATAATTTTCATCATCGATATATTTATACTCTTTGAGCTTACAAAGTATATCATTAAAAAAATTATCCCAATCTAAGTTAATCCCCTCTTTAAACCAAATATCTTTTTTCTTAAATCTAAGATTTTTTAAATATCTCAAAAGTTGAAACTCTGTTTTCGGAGAGTGAGAGAGATACTCTGTAGCTCTTACTAAAAATCTATTCCTTAAATCTGTTTGAAAAATTCTCTCCATCAGTTCATCATCAATATCCATACCTTCATACAAATTTTCTCGAGCTAATGTATCTAGCGATATACCACAAAAAAACTGTTCATCAACAAATACATTTACCCTATTGGGATCTCTCTTTTGATACTCTATCTTTGTGACTATCATCTATTTCATTTTAACACGAACCGCCTTCTCTATCTCATCTCTTAGTTTCTTATCTTCTTTAAGTACAATTACAGTAGCATCTCTTCCCTGTGCAAGCTGTTTATCACCGTATTTAAACCAAGCACCAGCCTTTTCAACTATGTTTTGTGACACTGCTGCATCTAATATACTACTCTCCTTATCTATACCTAAAGGATATATCATATCAAAGGATGCCTCCTTGAACGGTGGAGCCATTTTGTTTTTAACAACCTTAACAACTCTAGTATGACCTACAATATTTCCTTCTCTCATTATCTTGTCCCTTTGCCTAATATCCATTCTTACAGAGGAGTAAAATTTCAAAGCGTTACCCCCTGTTGTTGTCTCAGGATTACCAAACATAATACCTATCTTCATTCTTAGTTGATTCAAAAATATTATTGTCGTACCAGCTTTACCAGCAATTGCTGTAATTTTTCTTAAAGCCTGTGACATTAATCTAGCCTGCAAACCCATATGACTATCACCCATCTCACCCTCAATCTCAGCTCTTGGTGTAAGAGCAGCAACAGAGTCAACAACAATGACACCGAAAGCAGCTGATCTAACTAAAGTTTCCAAAATCTCTAATGCCTGCTCTCCAAAATCTGGCTGAGATATGTATAGTTCATCAATATTGAGCCCTATATTTTTAGCATATGATGGATCAAAGGCATGCTCTGCATCAATGAAAGCAACTGCATCTCCCTTCTTTTGTGCCTCTGTTAAAATATGAATCGCTAGAGTTGTTTTACCCGAAGATTCTGGACCGTAAATCTCAATAATTCTCCCCTTGGGAACACCCCCGATGCCTAATGCTAAATCGAGTGAGAGTGCACCTGTGGGTATTACATCGACATCAATTTTTTCGCTACTTCCTAATTTCATAATAGAGCCCTTACCAAACTGTTTTTCAATTTGTGCGATTGCTACACCAATAGCTTTGTCCTTTCCACTCTGCGGAGATACTTTTACATCTTTACTTACTGTTGCCATAGTAAAATACTATATAAACTTAAATACATTATCTAGAATATCAAAGGAGAATATCATAGTCAAAAAATAGGGTATATATTAATGAAAATTACACAACCAAAAACGAAGAGATGTTCCTTACTAACTCCTCTCTTAATTCATCAGATTCTCTAATATATCTAGCAATTTCCAATTGAACAGATGGAACTCTAAGCTTATCTGCAACATACTCTCCTAAAGTCTCTTGCATATCATCTGGGCATCTAAAGATACAAATATTTAAACCCTTTAACTTACCCTTATCCATCGCATTGGAAATATCGTTTGCTAAAAGAATGGAGTTTGTGAATTTAGTTGGGTAGTATATACCTACATCATATTTATACTCCTCCTTAAGTCCATGAATATCTATAAATTTCTTTATTTTCTCTCTCTGAATAATGTCGGCGAGCTTAGACTTATACGGATTCTTCTCTAACTTATGCCAATTAGCATCGTATGATGTTTCTTCTGTCTGAATAATGCCCCAAGCTCCTGTTCGAACTGTAATATCTTCTACAATCTTCCCTGTTAATTTCTCACCCCATTTGTATGACATGGTTAAAGATGGTCTCCTATGGGGGTATTCATGAGGAGCAGATAGACATACTGGAATACTACCCTCAATTACTTTAAAAGATAATTCTTCTGACATACTTAAGAGTACCATATTTAAAAATAATTTACATTCTTAATTTTATTCATCTTAAATACATTGCTATTAATGCCATAAGCGTGATAAATTTAAGTATAAATAATTTATTATCCCTAATTATGGATAAAAACAGAAAAGTATTTGTAGTAGTACTTCTTACATTACTCCTACTCCCATTCTCACCACTCTTTGCTCAGCAGGAGTCCGAGTATGATTTCGAAGTAATTCCTTACGAGGCGCCTGTGGAAGTTACAGAGTACGAGATCCCCGATCTTGATGCTAAAGAGGTTCTAGAGGATATGCTCGTTACAACAAGGTCTCAAATAGAAGATGATGAAATAGTAAATCCCTTAGCTGTACTTGCTGGCTTAGGAGTTCTTCTTTTCATTCCCATTTTAATCTCTCTCTCCTCATACATTTTTCTCTCTTTAGCACTAGCAAAAATTGGAAAAGATTTAGGATATAAAGAACCTTGGTTTGCTTGGTTACCAATTTTACAAATGGTTATGGTGATGCAACTAGGAGAAAAGAGTCCATGGTGGTTACTTGTTCCCTTCGTTGGACAAATAATGACTATAATAGCAATAATGAGAGTAACTGAGAAAAGAGGATATGACCAACTATTAGGGCTCATTGTACTGACGGGAATCGGTTCATACATCCTATTCTATCTCTTAGCATGGAAACCAAAGGATGATATCGCAAGCACTACACCCACTTCTGAAATAGAAACAACAGAGAAACCAGCTACATCATAAATGTAAAAAGAAAGTACTTTAGACTGAATTGGAGGAGGGCTATTTAGCCCTCTTTTATTTCTTCTTCAATCAGTGGGATCTGAATGGTAGCAGCAGAGCCATCTTCTAACTTAACTAAATCCATTTTCCTTCTCATCTGATTTACTCTAGTCGTACTAACATCCGTATACTGCTTATGAAGTTGATCTATTCTTACACCTACCTTATCAAATTCATCTGTAAATTTATCAAACTCTTTCTCTACAGCCTGAACATGTCCAACAATCTTATAAATATTCTCTTGAACTCTAAAGTTCTCATATGACTGTTTAATCATTCTTAAAATAGCAGTAAAACTAAAAGGCCCCGCAAGAATGACTTTCTTGTTTAGAGCCTCCTCTCTAATTTGAGGCATTTTGTCATATATGAATGAAAATATCATTTCATTAGGTATAAAGAGAATAACGAAATCTACAGTCCTATCTTCGGGATTAATATAATCTCTTGATGTAACCTGTTTAAGTTTCTCTTTAATATCATGCTCAAACTCCTTCATATATCTTTTCTTAGCTTCAACATCTTCAGTATCTGTCATTTTCTGTAGAGCAGCATAAGGGAACTTAGCATCAATATTTATCTTAGTCTTATCAGGCAAATACACAGTAAAATCTGGCCTACTCCCAGCTTCACTCTCCTGTCTTGTATATGATTCTCCTACGACAAAACCCGCCATTTTCAGTAAATCATCTGCAACCTGCTCCCCAAACTGTCCTCTAAGCTGATTATTAGAGAGCACTTTTTTTAAATTTTCAGTACTTACTGATAGCTGTTCTGTAATTTTTTTATACTCCTCTAATGAAGTTTTAAGAGAAGAAAAAGTATTTATCCTATCCTTTTCCGTACTCTCTAAATCTTTTTTACTCTCTTTCAAATCATCTTGGATTACCTTTACCAACCGCTCTATCTCCGCCCTTTTATTTTCCAAATCTAACCTACTCTTACTAGATTCAGCACCCAATTTCTCATTCGCCATAGTAATTAAGGCTTCATTTGCCTCTTTTAACGCCCCTGGCATCATTTCAGTCAACTTCTGAGATACTAAGTCAGTAATTTGCTCATTCTGATTGCGAGTGCCTCTAAAGAAAAAATAAAAGATACCTACTCCTAAAAGTAATCCCCCAATTAATGCAATAGCAATTTCCATAATGGTAAAATATCTAAAATTAGTGTATTCTCATCTATTATACATTATGAATCTAAGTAAACATATTACACAAAATAAAACGTTTCTTAAGCACATCTTTATTACATTAGTGATAGGGGGTGTTGTTCACTTCTTAAACTACCTCTTTAACATATATCTAGCTAGAAATCTCACTATCGTAGACTTCGGCTTTTACAACGCAGCTTTGGGAATAGCTACCTTGATACAGATCCCTACTATAGCAATACAGACTGCAATCACTAAGAAAGTTGCTACTAAAAGAGATTTCAATTTAGACAAATTCAAAAAGAAAAGTACCCTACAATTAGCAGGGATTGGAATACTATTCTCATTACTCTTTCTAATATTTGGAAAACAAATAGCGAATATTGCCAATATTTCCATCTCTCATATACCTGCTCTTGCCTTGGTAGTATTTGTTTCAATTGTTAGCCCTGTTGCAAAGGGCTTCCTCTTAGGATTAGAAAAAATCCTAACCTTTAATCTCGTATTACTTGGAGAAACTCTATTAAAATTTTTAATGGGGTTCATTGCCTTGCGAACAAGCTCTGAACTATCCATTACAGTTTTTGCCTTCTCTTTACCAATGTTACTCTCTACTATAATTGTTTTACCCCTAATTAAAACAAAGAGTGATAGAGAGCTATCAAAATCATTGAAGCTAGATTACAAGCAGATCTCTTTAATTTTTCTAACCTTCTTCCTTTTAAATATTCCCTTTACTCTCGACTTAATACTTGTTAATCCAAATATAAGGGCATCATATGGAGCTCTCTCTTTAATTGGGAAAATCGTATATTACGCATCTGTGACAATTGCAAATGTAATGATATCAAAGCTTTCGAATACTAAAGAGGAGAAACGGAATAAAAGTTTACTAATATCGCTTGCTGTATCAACAGCTATTGGATTTGTAATATGTCTTTTTTACTTCCTCTTAAAAGAAGATATTGTAAATTTTGTATTCTCAGGAATGTACCTAGACATTATCCCGTATGTTGTACCGTACTCCTTAGTAATGATTGCTTATGCAATATCATACATGGTTATAACATCAGAATTAGTTAATGACTCCTTCTTCCACCTCTTCATCCTAATACCTGTTTCAATACTACAGGTAGTTCTGTATAATATGAGGAATATAACTCTGCAGGATGCGTTTGTAAATCAGGTTATTATATATGGAGTACTTTTTCTTTTTGTACTCATTATTTTAATTTTTAAAATTTTGAAACGAAATGGCAACAAAAAAAACATCAAAGTTTAAACAGGGATTGGAAGATTTTAAATCCTTTGCACTAACAGGCAATGTAATATCACTAGCTATTGGTGTAATCATTGGATCCTCCTTGAAAACCCTTATAGATGCATTAGTAAATAATGTATTTACACCCCCTATCGGATTTCTGACTGCAAGGATAGATTTCTCTGAACTATTCTTTACATTAGGTAAAGATCAGTACAAAACATTAGCAGAAGCACAAGCAAACAATGCAGTAGTTGTACAGTATGGAGTTGTACTTAACGCTCTAATTTCATTTCTAATTACAGCATTAGTCCTCTACTTTGTAAGTAAAGCGGTTACTAAAGCAACGGAAAAAGAGGTGAAAAAGGTAGAGAAGAGTACTAAAAAATGTCCTTACTGTATGTCTGAAATTAATATTAAGGCCCAGAAATGCCCTAACTGCACAAGTAATCTCAAGTAGCAAATTTTGTGTATTAGATGGCTTACTCTCCAACACACTTTCCTTTGATACAGATACCTAAACCCATTCCTTCGCAAGTTTCACCACCACATATCTTACCCTCTTGATCACACCATACACCCAAAGTACATATCGACCCCTCATCTTGGTCTTTACACTGACTATCACTATCTACACACTCTATTCCACAGATATTAAATGTACACGATTGCCCAGTAGCAGTACATACACAGCTATTACAATCAATGGTAAATTCATCTCCTACATTGTATTTAACACCCTCAACTAAACAGTATTTCTCTGCTTGAGGCTGTGGCTCATTCTTTTTGAAGATGAAAGAGTATGCTCCAAAACTAAAAAGAAGTAAGAAGAGAATAAAAAAAAGAAGATTGGTTTTCTTCTTCTCATCCCTATTTATATCTTCAATCATTGAAACTACTTTACTCTTAGTACTTTTCATACTGTAATATACAATATTATATACTCTAGTGTACCACTAAGGAGAAATATCACAATAGGGAGAGGGAGAAAATATGGACAATAGTAGACTCGAACTACTGACCCCTACAATGTGAATGTAGTGCTCTAACCAACTGAGCTAATTGTCCTGCCTAGGAGTATCTAAGGGGGGAGTCTGTGTAACCTCTTTCGGGTCATCTTTAATACCTCTAGCAACATTCCACATAATATAGCTACCAAAGAGTAGTATAAAGATTAGAACAGCTGATACCCAATTACCCATAAATCCTGCAATAACAGCTATTACTAAGCTTATTCCTGCCACAATAACATATTTCATCAAATCCATAAAAAAGATTTCACAAATTACTAATTTAGTATATTATAATTTCATGCTTTAGACAATTTCTATAATTTAGTATATTATTCTTTGTTACTATGGGAAATACAGAGATGCCTATGTTTCAAGAAATTGAACAAACAACAGAAGAAGAACCTAAGTATGTAGAGATCTATGTTAATAGCTTTACCGCTGCGGTAGATGAAATAGAAAAAGATGGCATTTTTAATAATAAAGCCTTTAATATCTGCCTTACAGATGTTGATGGTGTCCTCTTTAAAGACAATCTTGTTAAATTACCATTTGGGAGTCATTTTGCTAAACCTGAAATATCCCAAAGATGTAAAAAAGCGTATAACAGATTAATGGAAATTACAGATGGCAAGGCTGTTATTTCAACTAACAGAAGCGAAAATGACACCTTTATTTTTAATAGTCAAAATGTATTAAAGAATGTGAGAGAGTTAGTCAACTCTCATCATACTAAAGTCCCAATATTTACGAATCTTTTTAAACAAATACCTGGTGTTACTAAAGAAGATATTTCGTTGATGTCTGATGAAGATAGTACTAAATGGGTAGATGAAAAAATCCCGAAACCTAGAATAGATGCACTAATCCATTACCTTGGGAAGTTCGCAACTGAAGAAGAGTACGAAGCTTACAATTTAACCTCCATAGAGGACTGGAGTATTGTATCGTTAAATAGGGAGGATTTTCTTAAATATATAAAATCCCGATTATACGAAGAATACGGGATAGAAATTGGTAGTATCAGAAATTACGTTATCAAAAGATAGAAATGGGCGATATAGGATTCGAACCTATGACCCCTTCGGTGTAAACGAAGTGCTCTAGCCAGCTGAGCTAATCGCCCTAGATGAGCAGTATTTTAACAAAAATCCCCCCACTATTCCACCTCTGAATCATTCACCCATTGGAAATTAGTATTACCTGAGCTTGTGAATACATGACACATAGCTCTACTACCTTTCTGTTGCTCAACTTCCAAATCCATTGGAAAAGATATCCTACCAAGATCCTCATTACACTCATACTCATATACATTTAATGTCCCATTTTCCATACAGTTACTATTTTGGGCCAAATGAATCGCCTGCGAGATAAACATCTCATTACACATACTCTCCCTATATGAGAGTACCTTTGCAGTAGGTTTAATACTGTCAAACATTTTAACGAGACCGAGTACAAACATAGCAAAAATAAAAAAGAATAGAATTGGCATATACTTCCTTTCTCTTCCCATACCCATGGCAGTAAATAGTAATAAGTAAGAAATGCCGAGGACAGGAGTTGAACCTGCACGAGAGTATAAGTCCCACTACCACCTCAAGGTAGCGTGTCTGCCAATTTCACCACCTCGGCATATATATATTTTAGCAAATTAATAGTAATTTTGGTACCTAGCGATGTGGCATCCCTTTTTCCAAATCAACTTTTGCATAGTTATCAACAACACTTTTTGGTATAAAGGAGTAATAGGAATACATCTACCAAACTTGCTCTCTTTTCTCCTTTATGACAAAATCAATAAATAATTTACTCACTCATATATATGAAAATTAAAGACATTAAAGCAACAGAAATTTTAGATTCGAGAGGAATCCCAACAGTATCAACAGAAATAGAGCTATGGAGTGGAGATAAGGCAAAAGGAGATGTCCCCTCTGGAGCATCTACTGGTAGCAAAGAGGTTCTTGAATTAAGAGATGGGGATAAAAACAGATATATGGGAAAGGGAGTTTTAAAAGCTGTTGAGAATGTAAACACCATTATTAAACAGGCAGTTATTGATAAAGAGTTTGAAAGTCAAAAAGAGTTCGACGATTTCTTAATTTCGCTTGATGGTACTGAAAACAAATCTAAGCTTGGTGGGAACGCAATACTTTCATGCTCTATGGCATTCTGTAGAGCAGTATCTCAAAGAGTAGGACTAGAGCTATATGAGTACATTGGAATGATATATTGGGATAAAGATTACTCAATGGATAAGTTTAAAATGCCAAGACCACAGATATTACTCTTAGAGGGAGGGAAGCACGGTAACTGGTCTACTGATATACAAGAGTATATGGTAGTTCCCAAATTAGGAGCATTCCCCAGTTTTAATGAGACACTGCGAGCATCTACTGAAATTTTTTATAGCATCCATGACATTCTAGACAAGAAGGAATACTCCGTTGGTGTAGGCTATGAGGGGGCATTTGCACCTAAAGAGTTTAAATCAAACAGTGAGGCACTGGATATCTTAGTAGAAGGCATAGAAATGGGTGGATATTACGACAAATTTGAAATCGCTATAGATATAGCTGCATCGGAATTCTACAATCAAGAGAGCAAGAGCTATGAATTAGTAAGAGAGAATAGATCCATGGATAGCCTCGATTGGCTTGAATTGCAGAAAGAGTGGTACTCTCAATACCCAATGTTTTCTATAGAGGACCCAATGTATGAGGATGCATGGGATGATTGGGCAGTGGTTAATACACAATTAGGTACTAAATTACAAATTGTAGGTGATGACCTTCTTACTACAAATACAAAACTAATAATGAAAGGTTTCAATCATAAATCTATGAATGCTGTTTTGATTAAATTAAACCAGATAGGGACTGTATCTGAAACATTAGACGCAATCAGATTAACCATTGATAAAGGAATGAATGCTGTAATCTCCCATAGAAGTGGGGAAACCAATGATAATTTCATTGCAGATTTAGTCGTAGGCACTCCTGCACAGCAATCCAAATTTGGTGCTCCAACAAGAGGAGAAAGATTAGCAAAATACAACAGGTTACTAGATATAGAAGATAGGTTACAAAGATAATCTAGGATCTCTATCGACACTCTCTATCTCTTCCGTTTTTATCAAGTATTTATCTTGTAATACATTCAAATACCCTGCAAGAGCAATCATAGCAGCATTGTCACTCCTATACTCAATTTCAGGATAGTAATAGTTTAAGCTATAACTTTTAGATACCCTACCTACACTCCTTAAAATTTCCTCATTATTAAACACCCCTCCTCCAACAAATACAGATTTAATTTCAGGATACTTTTCAATAGCTAGTTTAAGTTTAATAACTACAGAATCTATAACTGCATCTACAAAACCTCTACAGAAATCATATACCCATACCCTCTCAGCTACTCCCTTCTCTCTTAACTCTTTAGATTTATAGAGTGCCGCTGTTTTAAGACCTGAGTAACTAAAATTTAAGTCCTTAGAATTTTTCATAGGAGTAGTAAATGTAATATTCCCACTCTTCCCTTTTTTAGCAAACTCAGAGACAACTGGACCTCCAGGATATCCAAAATTAAGTATTCTACCCACCTTATCAAACGCCTCCCCTGCAGCATCATCTAATGTCTGTCCTAGCTTTTTGTATTTACCAATTTCATCAATATATATAATCTCTGTATGTTTACCTGACATAAGTAAGGCTAATGCAGGGAATGCTTCTACTAATTGCTCATCATTAACTAAACCGTTACCCTTAGAATTAAGAAGTAGAGATGAAAACATATGTCCTTCCATATGGTTAGCAGGAATCAGTGGCTTGTTGTATGTTAGAGAAAGTTTTTTTGCATATTCAATACCAACTTCCAAATCTATTGCAAGACCTGGTCCTGTGGTTACAGCAATATAATCGACATTGTTAATCATTCCAGGATTATTGTTCAACGCCCTGTTATATACTTCCTCTATATTTTCCTCATGTAATCTTTTCGCCAAATTTGGTACAACACCTCCAAACTCTGAATGTAGCTCTGTCTGAGAGGAAAGCTCTGAGGATATTACCTCTCTACCACGAAGAAGTGCCACAGAGGTATCGTCACAACTCGTATCTATTCCTAGTATTAATGGTTTCTGTTTTGAGATTTCTTTAATTAGTTCCATATATTGTAATCTTTCTCTTCTCTAATGAAATATATTCAAAGGATATCTTGTACATAGGGATATTTTTTTTAGAACAGATACTCTCTATCTCTTGATAGAATTTGTCCGCCCACTCTATCACTACAATTCTACCCTTTTGCAGATGCTCCATTAAACCTGATCTGCTAAATTCCTCACCATCATTTACTCTCCATGTATCCATATGGGCGAGAATATTATCACCATACTTATATTCATTAATTATGGTATATGTAGGTGAGTTAACAATATCTCTACTACCCAACTCTTCCCCTATACCTTTTGTAAACTGTGTTTTGCCAGATCCTAATTCACCACTTAATGCAACAACAGTAGCCTTCATACCCTTAAGATACTCTTTTGTAAACCACTCTCCAAATTTTGAAGTCTCTTCAGGAGTATCAGTAACTCTCTCTTCCAGCATAGTACTCTTTAAAAGGGCATTCTCAAACTTCACCTTACCCTCTCTTAAGACTGTAACATTATTTAAAGTCGTATCTAATATTGTAGATGGAGAGTTCTTAGGTAATACACCATCATCAATATACAGGGATATTAGGGATTCGCTCTTTTTAGGTAAATCCTTAATTAACTGATTTATACTGTAAGGATGAGGTCTGTATGATACATTTGCAGATGTAGCTGTAATTGGTCTTCCAAATTTTTTAATAAGTTTAAGAGTAAATTTGTAATCAGGTATTCGTACACCCGTACTACCCTGTTTAGAGAGTACTGGAGGCTCAAGAACCCCTATACTCTTAGAAATTACGGTAATTGGTCCTGGTAAATAGTTTTTGTATACATTCAAGGCCATTTCATTCAACTGAACATATCTCTTTGCCATATCAATATCACTTACTGCAATCGAGATCGGTTTAGATCCTCTAAATGTTTTGTATGCGAGTAATTTTTGTAAAGCTAGAGAGTTTGTAGCATCAACCGCAAGTCCGTAACATGTCTCAGTAGGATATACTAGAAGTCCTCCATCATTTAATACCTTGAGCCCTTCCTTTATAACCTCTTGCTCATTATTGTTAGTCAATTTGATCCTTTTCATGGTACAATTATACCCTGAATATAAGTTAAATAGTATACATATTATGGAAATACAGTTAACAGACAACAATTTCAAGGAAGAGGTTCTAGATTACAAAGGGTTAGCCCTTGTTGATTTTTGGGCACCATGGTGTGGCCCTTGTAGAATGTTAGCCCCTACTATCGAAGAGATTGCAAAAGAAATGGAGGGGAAAGCAAAGATAGGGAAAATGAATGTAGACGAGAATACACAATATCCTCAAGAGTACGGTGTTATGAGTATTCCTACAATAATACTTTTTAAGGATGGGGAGATTGTAGAGACTTTAATAGGTCTGCAACCTAAAGATGCACTAGTAAAGAGCATAGAGGCCCATTTATAATATACCTTTGTCATTTCTGCCCACTACTTAAACTAATTATAGTTAACCAGACATGACGATCGCACATGAAAGTGAGCAGATATGTGAGTTAGAGTATAGAAAAAATATTGAAGCTCTCCCCCAAGAGTTTGTTGATGTTAGAGAAGCCCTTTTATCCCTTCCGCATATTTCACTACTGGGTGGTGAATTTCAATCTCAAATCCCAAAAGAGATAAATACAATCCAAAATAATGTTTTTCTAATACTTGGAAATTCTGTAAAGTGCGGCTGGAAAGAGGATTATAAATCTAACTGTAACAGGAGAAATATTACCACTATACATCGACATCCTACAGAGATATTTGAGACCAGAGGATTCTTTATAAACAAAGAAGGGCAAAAGGGACATCTCAATATTGTTTTCATAGATGGCAAGCCTTACAGTGAGGCGTTCTGGTTAAAAAGATTAGAAGATGATGGTTGCAGGACATTTGAATTACACTCCTTAGTTGCTCCAAATGGATTGGTACTTAAACTTGAGGATGCTGTTACAAATTCTAATGAGAAAGAGATTAAGATGCCAGGTTTGAGTAGTACTATTCCTTTAAGAATGTATTGTGATTTTTAGCTACTTTATCACCTCCTCCATTGTTATTTTTCATATTGTTTGATATACTTTTTACTGCAAATGGAGTGGTAGCTCAACTGGTTAGAGCATCGCACTGTCACTGCGAAGGTTGCGGGTTCGAGTCCCGTCCATTCCGCCATT
>CAZPFV010000002.1:3428-55149 GCA_964585985.1 uncultured Candidatus Saccharibacteria bacterium | reverse complement strand
ACTATTCTTCCAATGGTTGTATCTTTTCCTTCCTCATGAACTAGTAATTTTCCTAATGAATTTTTAAGACAAACAAAAGTATTTTGAAGATAGAAGGGTCTAGGAAGTATGTTTCGTTTTAATCCAGTAATGTTCATATATGGTACCGCTACGGGGAATCGAACCCCGATTGCATGATTGAGAATCATGTGTCCTAACCGTTAGACGATAGCGGCATAACAGGGTAATTCTATCATAAATATGTAGTTTAACAAACTATTTTTAATATGTTGACATAAATATAAATTGTATATATTATTGCACGGAAACTAATTTAAATAATTAGCAATCATGGATGTTGAAACATTATTAACGAAAGAAGGTGCTCAAAAATTGAAAGATGAATTAAAATATAGGGAGGGGGAGCTAAGAAAGAAGTTACAGGATACTTTAAACCAGATGAGGAGCCAAGGAGATTTAAAGGAGAACGATGGTTATACTATGTCTGTTGATGATTTCCAGGATAATGAAACTAAGATACTACATATTAGAGAGACTTTAGAGAAAGCTACTATTATTCAAAAAAAAGATACCTCCGTTGTTAATCTAGGCTCTCTAGTTACGATTAAATGTGAAAAAGGTTTACTGAGAAAATACAGTATTGTAGGCGAGAACGAAGCGAATCCAATGGAGGCAAAAATTTCTTACAAGTCCCCTCTTGGGAGCTCTCTTTTTGGCAAAAAGAAAGGTAGTACAATTACGATTGAGACTCCTTCAGGTTCTGATACTTGTAAAATTATCAGTATCGAGTAATTAATTATGTATTAATGTCCCTTGTTGTAATATCTGTCCTAAGGAGTCATCTTCATACAATAGCTTACCACCAGTTATGTTAAAAGCTATATTCTTTCTTGCACAGAACAGGGAACACTCAACATCCACAGGTATATGAGAGTTAGGTACATGCTTAACGTCTGGGAGAATTGAAAACATTTTAAAGTATGCTTTCCAAGTAATATCTTTAATTGGTTTCGCATCGAAGAACTCTTTGGGATCTTTATCATAGATGTAATCTACATTAGATACTTTATGTACTTTATCCACTCCTAAAGTATCTGCAAATATGGCAGCGTCCATATCTGTACTCCATCCTATTTTTAGCCCTCCACTAACCATCAATCCTTTTTGATCTGAATGTAAATATTCAAGTGCTTCTCCTAATCTTTTTGGTACAAATATGTCACTACCCCCTATATATGATGCAATTATTTCGGCATTTGTTTGTGTAACAGACATGGCAACAGTATGGATTCCTTCTTCTCTTTTTATTGATTCTGATACTTTCTCTCCCATCTCCCTAGAGAGCCTTCCTCCACCTACTACGAATACAATATGGTCATACTCTTTCTTGTTTCTTGAGTACCACTGTTTAAACCTTTTGAAGAGGTCAAAGTTAACATTTAAAAGATGGTCATAGAGAATTGATCCTCCTATTTTTATTACTATATTGTTTTTCATAAATTAAGAATTAAAATTAATGCAAGAACCGAATATATGAATGGTGGCAGATACTCAGTGAATTTCAACTTCCCAGAGAATCTTATATTCCATAGTGATAATATCAAGTAAAAGGCGAGGGTGCCAATTGCTGGTAGTATAAATATGTTTTGATTAAAAAAAATACAGGATGTAAATGCTACAAAGAGAGCCGATATTATGCTAATGGCAAGAGCGGATTCACTTTCTTTTCTATGTATCTTAATATCTGACCAAAAGAAGAGGAATGAGGTGATGGTAATAATGATAATTGAAAGCCAAAGAGTTAATCCTAACCTTATTATGACACTGAGTAGCATATAGAAGGAGGCTATACATATGAAATCAAAGACTGCTCTTGTCTGGGACTCTATACTGTATATTTTCGTAAATGAGCTTTTTACATTTAAGAATAGTATGAGGAGTAGTATGGACGATATCCCAATTAAGAAATAGTCCATCAGGGGGCTTGTATTAAAGTATAGGTAGGCTAAGAGAGATGAGTAAAATATAACGGGGAGTAGGAAGTAGGTAAAGAATCTTTCTTTTATAGAGATTCTTTGTATGACTTCGCTGTATTGTGATATTTTCCTACCTGAGTATAGAGAGAAGGCTCTGATAAACCAAGTAAGGATTAGTAGGTTTCCTAGTACTCCTGCTAATATATATCCTTTGTTTGGTGTATGTGTTGCATACGAGAAGTACACTGTTACCAATATAATTAGTACAAGATATATGATTTCATTTTTAAAGCCTACTTTCTTTCTCAATTTTGAGCAGTATTAAATTATTATTCCACCAAATCCTTTAAATACAGCAACTAAAATTATTAACCACCAAGCCCCAATAGTAAATAGATTTCCTGCATTTTTACTAAGCTTTCCTTTTTTCCATGATACATATACCTGTATTGTAAGTAGTATAAATACGAATGCTACTACTAAGAGACTAATACCATCTGTTGTACCAAACAGATCCTTTATACTCATAACAAATCTTGATTCACTTTCTTCACCTTTTACCTCCCTTATGAAGTACTCTGATATATCAAGTTTAGAAATGTTTCCTGCTTGGTCAGAGGTAACAAGAACAGATTCCTGTGCTATGTCCTCTTTTAAAATATCTAGCTCTACTGAGAGGTCCTCCTCTATTTCCATACTGTGTGTTTTATCTCCTGATACAAATTGTACCTCTACCGCATCTGCAGGTGCTTGAAATGTTAATTTGAAAATACTTTCTAGGTTATGCACCTTAATTGTTTCTTGAGATATTACTGGGGGTGTAGTGTCCACAACAAATGCGACTTCTGCTGATTTAATATTTTCTCCCTTTATCTGTGCTACTATATTTTGCTCACCCTCTGTCCAATCACTCTGTTTATCAAATTCCCACTCTTCTGTGTTACTTTTTGTTTCACCTACTTTCTGTTGGGCGTTGATTATCTCTACTGTGTATTCTCCAGACATATTTTCTGTCTCTCCTTTAATATTTATATTGGCGTCATTTATTAAATCTCCTGTTTTTGGGTTACTGATTTTAATTGACTTTATTTCCCCCTGCTCAGGTAGTATCGGTTTTGCTGGTTCAGTTTGTCGTGGAGGGGGAGTTGTTGGTTTATAGGTTTCCTCGGTTCTGTTTCCAAACATTTGGACAACTAACACCGTTTCTTTTCCTAATAGCGAGCCTTCTACTACCGCAACTCCAATTTCCTTGTAGTTTCGACTCATGATGTTGTCTTTGTGAGTTGGGCTTGCCATCCATGCTTCATGTACCCCTTCTGCTGTTTTAAAACCTTTTGCTAGATTCTCTCCTGCATATACATATACATAGCCTGCTTGAGATATGAACATCCAAGGGGTTTCACCATTTGGTCCATAATGATCCCAGTACTGATTTTGTAACATATTATTTGCTTTAGCTTGTGCAGCTGCTGCTAATTTCGCGTTACTGGATAATGAGTTTAGGCCTGCTGCTGTTCGTTGCTGATTAGTAAGTCGTATTATATTAGCTGGGGTAATACTACTTGCCATTGCTTCTGGTATTCCTAAGAAGCCTCCGAAAGTATTTACTATTAGGAGTATCGCTGTGTATGTTACTAATGCAACTTTTCGCAGAAGGAGTGGTCTGTAGTTATTATCTTTACTTGGAATGAAGAATTTTTTCACCATATGGTAGTAGTTAGATATTTATCTTGTATATAGTACCAATTATAAGAATCACTTGCAAAGCTTATTCAAAAGAAAAGCCTGAGATATACTCAGGCTCTCTTTTTCTCTCGTCTAGAGAGAAATGCCGGCAGATTTGCTTACCTTACAGCAGCTTTAAGAGCTTTTCCAGCCTTAAATCTAGGAACATTTCTTCCTGATAATTGAATCTTTTCCAAGGTTTTTGGATTGATTCCAGGTCTTGCTTCTCGATAGTTAATATCGAATTTACCGAAACCTGTTAAAAGTACTGCATCACCTCCCTTAAGAGCTTTTGTAATTGATTCAAATACACCATCAATTGCATCAGCTGCTTGCTTCTTTGTAAGTCCTGCAGATTTTGCAACGCTATCTACCAAATCTTTCTTTAACATTGTTGCCATTTTATATTACCTCCTTTCTAAGAGATGCGGATGCCACAAATCCTGATATCACACGATTTGTAGTATCACATCAATAAAATATGCTATATACAAAGCTTCGTCAAGGACGGTATTACTATGGGACTGCGTGTTTGTGATAGTAAAAGTTCATTAATTAAAAGAGTTTTTACTATTTTTTGATCACATTCCTACCAGTGAGCTTTAATGATTTTATGAATTAATGTATACAAAAGACTGCTTTTACAAGACCTTATCGAAAAACGGTGTTGTTAAAGGCTTTTCAAGGTTAAATATGTTTAATTTTTATTTTTTCAAAGATTGAAACATTGTACAAATTTGAACAGTACAATCTTATTAAGAAGAAAAGGATGCGTTATACCACATCCTTCTTCTTAATTTGGGCCTAAGCCCTGTAGTAATCATTACTAGAAGATAACGGTTATCTCCTTGTTATCTTGCAATTTCTACTGCTCTTGTCTCTCTAATCAACGTTACTTCTACATTACCTGGGTAGTTTTGAGTCTTCTCTATCCTTTCCGCTAGATCTTTAGCAAGTACTGTCATTTCATCATCAGAGAGAAGTGCAGGCTTTACAATCACTCTTAATTCTCTTCCTGCTTTAATCGCAAATACTTCATCTATTTTGTTACCACCTAGCTCCTTAGCTACTGCCTCTAGGGCCTCTATTCTTTGTATATACTGTTCATAGCTATCTTTTCTTGCACCTGGTCTTGCACCTGATATTGCGTCTGCAAGATATACAATCACTGCTTCAACTGATTGCGGCTCTATATCTAAATGGTGTGCTTCGATTGCATTTACTAGCTTATCATCTAATCCATATTTCCTTGCAACCTGACCTGATATATGATGATGAGGACTATCTATTTTGTGTGTCAATACTTTACCAATGTCATGTAACAAACACGCCCTTTTTACTAAATCTGTATCTGCATGCAACTCTGCCGCCAACACCTCTCCTAACCTCATCATTTCAATAGTGTGTGACATTAATGATTGCCCATAACTAGTTCTGTATTTCATTTTTCCAAGTAACTTAAGCAACCCTATATCTATTCCTGGCCACCCAGCCTCTTCAGCTAATATCTGACCATTCTTTTTTATTTCAATTGATATTTCATTTTTTGCTTTCCTTATTGCTTCTTCAATCGAACTAGGATGTATTCTACCGTCTCCAATTAGTTTGTTTAATGATACTGTTGCTATCTCTCGCCTTAGTGGATCAAATGACGAAAGTGCAATGGTGTTAGGAGATTCATCTACTATTACATCGACTCCCGTTAACTTTTCAAACGCCCTAATATTTCTACCCTCTTTTCCAATTACACGACCTTTTACTTTGTCATCTTCAATCTTTATTGTTGAAGTAGTAGTCTCTCCCACATAATCTGTTACTATCCTTTGCATTGATTCTACTAAAATCTCTTTTGCTTTTTCATCAGCAACTTCCTCTACATGCTTCTCTGCCTGCCTAATCTTTTTAGCTTCATAATCCTTAATATCCTCATCTACTTCACTCATTAATTTCTGCCTTGCCTCCTCTTGTGTTAAACCTGATATTCTTTGTAACTCCTCCTTAAGTTGCATTCTCGTTTTCTCCACCCCCCTTTGCATCTTTTTTAGTGATTCACTTACTACCTCTAACTCCTCGCTCTTATTATCAAGCATCTTTGTTCTCTCATTTAACTTCTTCTCTCTATCTAAAAGGATACCCTCATGCTCCTCCGCTTCTTTTCTTAGCTCTCTTAATCGATCCTCCGATTTCCTTTTCTCTTCTTGGATCTCTGATTCTGCCTCTTCAATTTTTTTTGATATTAATTTGTCTGCAACCCTAGCTATTTCTTCTTCTGGGATCTGTTTAATGTTAACCCATTTTCTCCCATACTTGAGGTAAGAGAAGACTGCTACTCCACCTACTAATGCTGCGACAATACCTATGATTAACTCCATATGAGTATTGTTAAAAATTTATACTTTTGGGGAAGGAAATACAGAATCTAGCCCAGATTCCGAATGCCAAGAAATTCTTTATTTATATATCTATTATATGTATATATATTCTTAAAAATTTTCATTAATTCAAAATGTTTCAATATTTCTTATCCCCGTCCCTATCAAAAACCATGATATTTCAGGACTTCCAAATGATATCATCTTTTAGACATTCTTACTAGAGCCCCCGCACAATCCCCAGCCTCTTCAAGGCCAGACCCTATCCCGCCCCCATTTAACACCTTTTTCATCTCTCTTTGCTATGATTTTCCTATGTCCCGCCCCCTTCGTAACCTCCAGCCAAATAGTCTTTACCACGTATTCAATCGTGGCAACAATAGGGAGCCCGTCCTAAAATCCCCGAAGGACAAACAATTTTTCTTAAGCCTTCTATTCCGATACAAACGTATTAACAATATCCAGCTTCTATCCTATTGCATTATGGATAACCACTTCCATTTGATTGTAAAGACAGGAAGGAATCCTAATTTACTCTCTAGGTATATGCAACAAGTTTCAGGATCATATGCTATGGAAATAAATAAAAAATATCAAAGGGTAGGCCATATATTTCAAGGAAGATATAATGCAAACCTTCTTCCTTACAAAAAAGACCTCTTAAGGGCACAGGCGTATCTGAGGCAAAACCCGGTTCGTGAGGGACTGGTGAAGAAAGCCGCGAATTACAGATGGTTGAGCAAAAGATAGGGTCAGGGCAGGGTCAGGCCTTTTATAAGGTCTTGATAATATGTGAGATTGTGTATTGTCAAAAGGGTTAAGGCTGTGGCTTCTTGATTTTTAAGCATGTGATGAAGGTAAGCCCTGGTGTAGCTTTTGCAACACTCACAGCTACACTTGCTATCTACCGACCTCTGATCTAGCGCCATCTCACTGTTTTTTATCCTCAAAACACCCTCTGATGTATATACCGTCCCATGCCTCGCATTCCTTGTAACCAACACCGTATCAAAAAGATTATACCCAATCTTTGCGCAAGCAATAATATCCTGAGGCCTACCCACACCCATCGCATACCTCATTGTATCCCCCGGAATATTCTCAATTACAGCAGACATCTCATCAATCACTAACTCCCCCTCCCCATCTACTACATACCCCCCAAAATTATACCCATCAAATCCAATCTTAGACAGCTCCCTTGCACAATACGCCCGCAAATCTAAGAAATTTGCCCCCTGCACTACACACGTAAGAAGCTTACCTGTCTTAGACCTCCCCCCATACTCTCTCTCAAAATGCAACTTACATCTCTCCGCCCATTTTAATGTCCTCTCTACTGACATCTCTGCCTCCTCTCTCGAAAGCCCCGTATCTCTACAATCATCTAAAGTCACCAATACATCCGACCCTATCTTCATCTGAATATCAATTGAAGACTCAGGAGTCAATTCATATGTACTACCCTCCCTAGGAGATTTAAAAGTAGCCCCATTATCATGGACCTCTCCTCTCCACTTCTTAGAATGGAGGAGAGAAAAAAGTTGGAAGCCTCCCGAATCAGTAAACACAATACCATTCCAGTTCATCATCCTCTTTATACCTCCTAACTCTTGTATAACATCAGGTCCTGGGTGGATCAGAAGGTGAAGTGTATTAGTTACTATCGCTTCTGTACCTGTTTCCTCTAACTGCTTAGTTGTAAGGTACCTTACTGCTCCTCTAGTAGCATCTGGCATAAAGAAATATTTCTCTTTCAGAATATCTAAGTTCATCATTTTTACTTACTTAATTAACATACTATCACCATAACTAAGGAATTTGTATCGCCCACCCCTTATCGCCTCCTCATACGCCCTCTGAATATTTTCTTTACCACCGAAAGAGGATACCAACAATATTAATGATGAATCAGGCATATGAAAGTTCGTAACAAGAGTATCAATCACCTCCCAATTATACCCTGGATATATGTAAAGATCTGTATCTCCCGAGTACGGCTCAACTCTCTTACTCTCTTTTGAGTATGCACTCTCAACTGCCCTTGCAACTGTTGTCCCAAACGCCCATACCCTACCCTTGCATTGATTAATACACTCAACACTATCTTTAGAGACATTGATATATTCCTTATGAATTACATGTTGCTCAATATTTTCTTCTCTAACTGGAGAGAATGTTCCCCAACCTACCCTAAGTTCAATTTTACAAATTCTAGCACCCCTTTTCTCCATCTCCCCTAATATCTCCTCAGTTAGGTTTAAGCTCGCTGTTGGAGCTGCTACGGCCCCAGGAATGGAAGAAAACACCGTATTATATCTCTCCTTATCTTCCTGCTCATCATCCCTCTTCATATACGGTGGAAGAGGAGTGTGTCCATACTTAGAAAAGAGTTCAACAGAGCTTCCCTTATCAAACTTAACAACAAACCCATCTCCCTCTCTACTCAAAATCTCTACAGTAATCTCCTCACACTGCAATACATCCCCTATCCTTACTCTTTTAGCCCTTCCAATTAAGCAGTACCAAGCTTCTTCTCCTCTCTCTTCCAGAAAAAGCACTTCCACTCTCTGACCTCTTGCGGTAAGAAAGAAGGTTCTACAATTTAATACCTTAGTTTCATTCAACACAACAACATCACCCTCTTTAATGTAATTAGGCAAATTAAAATATTTATCATGAGTAATATCTCCTGTCTTCCTATCCAGTACTAAAAGATTACTGTGGCCCCTCTCTTTTGGAGGATATTTTGCAATTAACTCTTTCGGTAAATTGTATGTAAATTCAGATCTCTTCACTTCGGTGTCATTATATTACAAAAGTGCTCTCTTTGTTATATACAACAAGCAAATCGCATCACCCAGTAGTAGCAATTTCGTTACTACTGCTGTAAAATGTTGAATATGAGAGACTTAAATGAAACCCCCGTAAAAACACTCTTTTTAGGTACAGAGTGGGAATCGGAAACAATTCTTTATGAATTAGATCACAACAGTAAATTTGAAATTGTAGGAGTAGTCACTCCTGTAGACAAGCCCGTCGGAAGAAAGCAAACCCTTACCCCTACAAAAGTTAAAGAGTATGCATTAAGTCGAAATATTGATGTATATCATACTGAAGGTAAAAAAGAAAAATATCAACAAGCTTTAGAAAAATTTAAGCCTGAGTTAGTTGTATGTATTGCATTTGGTGAGATATTACCAGACTTTTTCATTCAATACCCTAAGTACAAAGCAGTAAATATTCATTTCTCTTTGCTACCTAAATACAGAGGTGCTGTCCCCATTCAAAAGGCCATATTGGAGGGAGAGGAAAAAACAGGCATTAGCTTTATGTTAATGTCTGCTGGAATGGATGAGGGAGATATATTAAAAAGATTAGAAATCCCTATCCTACTAGATGATACCAACCTATCTCTTAGAAAGAAGTTAGTAAAAATATCTGAAAGCAATATTTCGCAGGTATTAGAAGATTGGATTAATGGTAAAACTATTCCAACCAAACAGGATAACTCAAAAGCGACATACTGTTGGAAAGAAGAGATATCAAAAAAGGAAGCAGAAATTAAATGGAGTGTGATGGAACCCACATACATTGAAAGGTTAATTCGAGCGATGATTCCATGGCCAAATGCATGGTGTTTTTGGAGAGAGAAAAGAGTCCAAATTCTCTCGGCTTCGTTACTTACTGTAAATAGTAGGTACACTCCTGGGACACTGTTTGTAGATGATGGGAGACTCCTATTTGCAACCAAAGAAAAAAACTGTTGCCTAATGGTCAATGAACTAGTACTAGAAGGCAAAGCAAAAATGCTCTCTAAGGAATTTATAAATGGGGTCGGTAAAGAGCTACCTAATTAAATTAATTCATCTGGTACAAAGTCATCAAGATTCTTGTAATTCCTAAATGCACACCCACCTCTCATTACAAGCTGACTTGAGTACACTTTTTTCTTAATTTCAAGTATTACGTCTTCTGGGACAGGACCAAATTCGTAAACAATAGCCTGTTCCAAACCAGTGAATCCACACCAGGGTGAAACTGCATCCTCAGTAAGGATTCCTTCTAAGTTAGACTTCGCCAATTTGTTGATAATGGTTTCTTCGCCATCACTGCCTAGAAAAGGATATGCCTCTTCAATGTCTTCCTCATCTTCTATCTCTTGGGCTTTTGCAATAATATCCTCCTTTAACTCTTCTAGAAACATCTCTCCCTTCTCTGGAAATTCATAAATGATAATTTGCTCCAAACCTGTGTATCCATTCTCATCAGAGGGATTATCATCTGTTATATCTCTGTTGAGTATTCCTATGGCAATTCTTTTTTTTATAGCCTCAATATTTGCTTTTTCTTGTCTGCTACCGCGCTCTGATTCTGGATCTTCAAAAAATTCTGCTGACATTATTATTTTAGGACGAATTTAGTGTCCTATAATATCACAAAAGGGGAGGATGTGTAAGTATCAAATAAGCCGGATTCTGTTTTAGATGATTATCTATCTATGCGGTTTAACCTTGCTCCGAGGGGGGTTGCCACGCGATACCGTATTACTACAATACCCGGTAGTCTCTTACACTACCATTTCACCCTTACCTTTGCAGGCGGTATAACTTTCTGTTGCCCTTTTATCCAAAAGATCACTCCCTTCCAATTTTCATTGGCACCCACTACAATATGTTTGTAGCTGACATGGAGTCCGGACTTTCCTCACTAATTATTAATTAGCGCAATCATCTATGATACTTACACAGTATATTATACCATTTCTCCTATTTATTCGTCTTTTTTCTTCTTATTAGATATCTAATTAAAAAGAGGGGAACCAATATGATTGGTGAGAATATGGCAATCCATATTAGGAGATTTACGAAGCCTTTTAACACTGATATCAAAGATTTAACAGCAGCCTTTACCTCTCCCCACGGTTTCCATTCATCTTCTGCAACATTCAATCCTGTTTTGTCTATACTAAAGGAGATGGAGATATGTGAGTAATCAGTTTGAGAATCAAAATATCTTTTTCTCTGTTCGTAGCTTTCGATATCACCTCTTACGGTATTAAGCTCTTTTTGGACAGCTAAAATATCAGTAATATTTTCTGCTTTCTCCAATATCTTTATTAGTTGAGTTTCGGTGCTTTTAAGATTGGATAACCTTGATGTTATATCAATATATTCCTCTGTAACATCTAGTGTAGAAACGTTTGCATATGTTACTTCACCTTCCATCTTTCTTAAATCATTATAGAAGGGTTCAAATTTCTCTACAGGTATCCTAACTGTAATTTGAACACTCCTATCATTTCCTCTCCCTGAATCATATATATTTGTGATAGTGCCACCAAATGCTCCGTTAATTTCTTTAAGAGCATCGATAGAATCATCAATCTTTTCTACCAAGAAAGATATTTGACCATTCTTTTGGACTTTTGAGCCTCCTTGGTTATTCATCATTTGGTCAGAGTCCAACATGCTCGGAGCATACGACTCTTCTCCCATAGATTTTTCTAAATTCAAATATGTAGACCCTATGAAGCTGTTCACAGCATAGTCGTAATCCCTGCTATCGTATGATGGACTTTTGTGGGCTGCATAGAAAAGGAAGAGGGTAATTCCTAAAACTAATACACCCCCAAAAATTCCAAGTAGTATAAAGAGAGGTCTCTTTTTCATATTGATTAAAGGATAAAATATATAAATATATTGTATATATTTTTATATTGATTATCAACAGAGGGAAAAGAGAGTAATTAACGCTTTGAGAACTGAGGTTTCTTTCTTGCTTTAATATGGTGATATTTCTTTCTTTCAACTGCTCTAGAGTCTCTTGTAACCAAGCCTGCCTTTCGCAAAACTGGCTTTAGGGACTCATCCATGGAGTACAAAGCTCTTCCAAGCCCTAATCTAATTGCATCAATTTGAGAACTAATACCTCCTCCACTTACCTTTGCAGTAAAGTAAAATTTATCTTTTAATTCGGTAACAGCAAATGCCTCATTGAGTAGTCTCTCTGCATCTTTATTGCTTGCAAAATATGAGTCTGTAGCCTTACCATTAACAGTTGATGCCTTCTCTCCAGGGTAAATTCTTACCCTTGCTGTCGATGTTTTTCTTCTTCCTACTCCTTCAAAATATTTACTCATTCTTTATATCAATATTTATTTTATATTCTTTTAATTGCTGAACATCATGTTTATGCTCATCTTCTTTGTAAACAAACAGCCTAGACATTCGTTGATCTCTTAATTTGTTTTTTGGAAGCATATTCTTTACTGCCATCTCTATTACTTTTGTTGAATTCTTTTTAATCTGGTCTGCAAATACTATCTCTGAAAGTCCACCAGGATACCCCGAGTGTCTGTAGTATGTCTTTTTTAATTCCTTTCCTCTTGTCAATTTTACTAAATCACTATTAATGACAACAACATAATCACCTCCATCTACATTAGGAACAATATTTACTTTCTCTTTACCAATGAGTAGTGAAGATATTCTTGTTGCTAATCTACCTAATATTTGATCCTTAGCATCAATGATATACCACTCTCTTTTGATATCTTCTTTTTTGCTCCAGTCTGTTTTGTATTTCATCATGTATTAAAAATATATTAAAGTCCCGATCTACTTCTGGCTCTTTCTTTTTTAATTGGTTCTGCTTTTTTCGTAACATTCTTCGTTCCAAGATTTATGATACTTTTCTTTTTCTCACCAACTACTTTCGTTTCTTCTGCTTTTTCTTTTTTCTCTTCGCCCTTTTGATCTTTCTGTGTAGTTTTTTTCTTACCAACCTCCTTTGACTTAAATCCTATTATCTCTACAATTGACATCTCTGTGTTATCACCCGGTCTAAATCCAATTTTTTTAATACTTACTTTTATATCCTCTTTTTTCCCTAATTCAAGCATACTTTTAACTAAATCTTTTTTGCCCAAAATTTCATTTAGCTCCCTGAGTAAAGTAATATCTCCATCTTGAGATGCATGAACTTTCTCAATCAATGATTCTGTTTCTGCCTTAAGTACTTTTGCTTTTACAGAAGTCGTTCTTACTTTACCAAAAGATACTATTGATCTAACCTGATTCTGCATCAAGGCCTTTCTGTGTGAATGAGTTCTTCCTAATTTTTTTACGCTATTTCTCTTATACATTCTCTATTCACCCTTAATATTAATTCCGTACTGATTAAGTAATTCTACAACCTCATTTAATGACTTGTTTCCGAATCCAGAAAGGTTTAACAAATCTTCTACAGATGCATTTCTTAAATCTGCGAGTGTTTTATACCCACCAGAAAGCAACCCTGTTTTAGATCTTTTTGATATTGGCAAATCTTCAACTCTTAAATCTTGTGCCTCATCCTCTACCTCTTCCTCTGTCTCTACCTCTTCAATTGTATTTATCTCTTCAACCCTCTCTTCTACCTCTTTTTTAGATACCCCCATTGCAACCATTACCTTGCCAGCAAATTCTTGTAGTATAGAGGCAGAGGTTAACAGTGCACTTTTAGGTGCAATGCTACCATCTGTTTCAACACCAATTATTACTGAATCTAGGTCTGTTTCCTGTCCTTTTCTGGCCTGTTCTACACTAAGACTAATCTTTTCAATTGGGGCAAAATCACAATCTAGAGGGATAGCTCCTTCGATATTTCTATCTGCAGTAGTTGCATCTTTGTATCCAATTCCCGACTCTACTGTCATCTCAATACTTAAAGAGGAAGAGTCATCTGTTAAATTAGCAATTACAATATCTGGTGTGGTTACTGTTACTCCAGCATCAACAATAATGTCTGATGCTTTTACCTCTCCCTTGCCTTTTGCTTCAATCCTACATCTTTTAACTTCGTCAGTATCAACCTTAAACTTAACCTGCTTTAAATTCAATATGATTGTAACCAAATCTTCCTTCACTCCAGTAATAGTTGAGTACTCATGCTTAGCACCTTTTGCCTTTATGCTTGTAATACCTGAACCCTTAAGGCTAGAGTAGAGTATTCTTCTGAGAGCATTTCCCAATGTATGACCGTACCCTCTTGGTAAAGGGGAAATTTCATACAATCCAAAGTTACCCTCCTCTTCTCTAATCGTTACTTTTATATCTTTAAATGACTCCATATTATATTTAAATCAATTTATTATCTTGAGTAGTACTCAATTATGAGATTCTCTCTGATTCCCTCATCAATCTCATCCCTAATTGGGAATCTAGCGACTCTAACTTTACTATCTTTTGATTCCAACCACTCTGGTGTGGGGAAGAATTTTTCAGATGGTGCAAGTTTAGCCGTTTTTAATTCAATAGTATCACCTTCATTTACCTCAAAAGATGGGATTGTAAATTTCTTTCCATTAAGAAGTACATGGCCATGCACTATATACTGCCTTGCAGAAGCCCTAGATGGTGCTAAACCTCCAAGGTAAAGCACATTATCCAGTCTTAGCTCTAATATTCTTAAAAACTCTAATCCCTTATCCAGATTACTTATCTTTGCTCTTCTAGTAGCCTCTTTATATATATTCCTAAACTGTTTTTCTCTTAATCCGTATGTCCTCTTAACTTTTTGTTTCTCTCTTAACTGTAAACCGTAGTTTGAAAGTCTAGCTCTCCTTTTATTTCCGTGTTGACCTGGAGGAAAAGGTTTTCTTTTAATTCCAGCGTTATCAGAAAAAGATCTAGCACCTTTTAAATTAAGGTTTACACCCTCTCTTCTACTTAGTCTCTCTTTTGGCCCTGTATATCTACCCATCTATATTAAAAATATTATATTATTTTCTCGGACTCTTTCTTGCCCTACATCCATTATGTGGAATAGGGGTTCTATCAATTAATGTAGTAATTTTCAAACCTGCAGAATCTAAACCCTTAACAGCAGCATTTCTTCCTGCACCAGGACCTTTAACAATTACCTTAACCTCTCTAATACCATATTTCTTAATTGCTTTCTCTGCCGCATCTGTAGCTGCCTTTGTAGCTGCAAATGCCGTACTTCTTCTTGCACCTTTAAATCCCACAACAGCAGGACTACCCTGAACTAAAAGCTCACCCTTAGGATCTGTAATGGAGATAATGGTATTGTTAAAAGTTGATTGAACTGTAACTATCCCACTTGAAACACTCCTTTTTGTTTTCTTGCTTACTGCCATACTATGTCTTTTCTAATTTACGTTTTAATCCTCCGACAGCTCTACTCCTACCTTTTCTAGTATGAGCGTTATGTCTCGTTCTCTGCCCTCTAACAGGAAGACCTAATTTGTGACGAATCCCCCTATAGCTACGAATATCTTTTAATCTTTTGATGTCTCTAAATATTCTCTGCCTTAACTCTCCTTCTACTTCTAAATTCTTATCAAGGTACCCTCTAATAATGTCTAACTGTGCTTCATTTAAATCCTTAACCAATATATTAGGGTCTAATTTTGTTTCTTCACAGATTTTTTTAGAAGTAGTTTCACCTATTCCATATATACTCATCAAAGAGACCCATAATCTCTTTTCATTTGGTATTTCTAATCCTGCTACTCTTGCCATATTAAAAAAATATATATTAATTAACCCTGTCTTTGTTTATGTTTAGGGTTCTTTTTACAGTATACATACACCACTCCCTTTCGAGTTACTGTGTAACAATCTGCACATCTTTTTTTTACTGATGCCCTAACTTTCATTTTATTTCATCCTATATGTTATTCTCCCCTGTGTATTATCATAGGGAGTCATCTCTATCTTTACCTTATCTCCCTCTAGGATTCGAATGTAGTGCATTCTCATCTTTCCAGAAAGATATCCTAAAACCTCTTTTTTTATACCATTCATCTCAATCTCTACTACAAATTTCGTATTAGGTAAGCACTCTTTGACCACTCCTTCAAACTCATATATTTTTTTCGTCTCGGCACTCATAACAAAGGTTTTGTAAATAAATAGAGTCGAAGTGATTATATCAAAGCTTTAGACTTTTTTCAAAGGTTTTACGCTACTTTCCTTGAAACTCACAGCTACTCTATAAAAGACGTGATAAGCATATCAAAAAGATTCATACTTTACAAGCCTAATTTAGCAACAAGTTGTGTATGTATTTCTTCAATACTTGGTGTAGCATCTATTTCAATTAAGATTTTTCTTTTCCTAAACTCTTCGATGATTGGCTCTACTGTCTTGTTGTACTCATCAAGCCTTAGCTTAATCTTGTACGGCTGATCATCTTCTCTCTGTACTAGTTTTGTACCACACTTGTCACAGTATCCTTCAACCTTTTCTGCCTTATACTTAATATGATATGTTGCATCACAGTATGGGCATATTTTACGAAGTGACATCCTTTCTATAGCTTTTTCCTCAGAGAGTAAGAAATGAACAAAGTAATTCAATTCTCTACCATTTTTTTTAAGCATCTCATCAAAAAGTGGGATCTGTCCAGCATCCCTGACTACGGAAACAAACGCCCAAGGCTTTGAAATATCAAACTTTCTTACCCATTTATCTAACATTTTATATGTAATATCGTTGGGAACAAATTTACCTTTTGACCAATACTGATAAGCCTTTATCGAGTCAAGATCCCCCTGCTTGTACATTTTTCTGAACATCTCACCTGTACCGATATTTTCGAATTCGTACTTTTGAGCTAGAAGCTCTACCTGAGTATCTTTACCACTACCAGAAGGACCGTGGAATAGGATTGTATCCATAGAGGGTTCGTATATAAGTTAGATAGATATTACAAATACTTAGAGTAGTCTCTAACTACCATCATTGATGAGACCTCTCTTCGGATATCTAGTACTACACTAACCATAATTAACAGACCTGTTCCTGTAACAATCGTCGTTGTCATCAGATTTAATTGGATGAGAATGTTGGGTAGTATAGATATTAATGCCAAAAATACAGCCCCTATTGCTGCTAATTTAAAGGCTATACTTTTCAAATATTTCGATGTCATTTTTCCTGGTCTAATTCCGGGGATAAAGCCTCCCTGTTTTTGGAGATTCTCTGCTAAATCATCAGTCTTAAACACTACCGTTAGATAGAAGAATGCAAATGAAATTATCAGTACTACAGTTAATAGATTGTTGTAGAGAGGATTATCTAAAAATCCCATTACTTTAGTCGTAATATTTATCACCTTATCACTGACGTCTCTACTTAAGATAAATTTACCTATTAATTGAGGAAAGGATAGTAGGGATACCGCGAAAATAACGGGCATTACACCAAACTGTGTTAATTTTATCGGTATATAGCTATCCATTGCTCCACCCATTCTTACTCTTCTTGAATACTGTACCTTAACCCTTCTTTCTGCTTCAGATACATATATTACAGCCATTACCAAAACAAGAGTAATTACTATTAATATAACACGCTGGAATTCATCCATTAGCATAAAATTGTTTCGTAAAGTTCCAGGTATCCCAGCTACAATCCCTAAGAAAATTAAAAACGAGGAGCCTCCGCCTACACCACTTTCCGATATTAGCTCTGCAAACCACATCACAACCATAGAACCCGCTGTTAAAGAGGCTATCATAGCTATTAGTTGTAATATTTCGAGTTGATCAATTAATCCGAAACCTCGCAAAGTTGAATATATTACGAAGGACTGCATTATTGCCAAAGGAACCGTTAAGATTCTTGTATACATACTAATTACCCTCCTACCCTCTGTACCCTCTTTGCCTAACTCTTCCAATTTAGGAATTACTGTACCAAGAAGTTGGAGTATGATAGATGCATTGATGTATGGGCTCAAACCTATGGCTGCTATTGATGCAGTTTCAAGTACACCTCCAGATACCGTAGATAGTAGATCACCAAAATTACTTCCCTCAAAAAGCTTCTGAATAGCTTCTGCTGTAATACCTGTAACAGGTGTGGCAGCTAATAATCTATATGCAATAAGGATGATTAAAGAGAAGACAATTTTTTTTCTAATATCTTCCGTAGTAAAGATTCTTTTAATGATATCTATATATTTACTCATTGTTAGTAGCAGCTATTTTATCAAACCACCTGCTTTTTGAATCTTTTCTTGCGCACTTTGTGAAGCAGGGAGTTCGCTTACAGTAATCTTTTTAGTTATATCCCCATCACCTAGTATCTTAACAGATGTAGTTTTTTGAGCAATTAATGCTTTCTTTTTTAATGTCTCAAGAGACACTGTATCTCCATCTTTAAAGTTCTTTTCTAATACCTCTAGATTAATAGCTGTCACCTCAATCTTGTTGCTCTTATTAAACCCTGCAATCTTAGGCATCCTTCTAAAGAAAGGTACATTCCCTCCCTCAAAAGCTACTAGAGATTTGTGACCCGCTCTTGATTTCTGACCTTTTGAGCCTCGTGTGGAGGTGTGACCTCCCACCCCAGAGCCGTATCCTCTTCCCAATCTCTTGCCTTTCATTTTTCTGTTGTTTCTTCTTGGTATATTCTCTAAATACATATGTTTAAATATTTACTTTATTTTCTATCAGGTTTTCTTTTATACTCTCTTTTTCCCTTACCATGTTTTTTACCCTCCTTCTCTTCTGCTCTTTTCTTAGCTCTTCTTTTTTCCTCCTTAATTTTTCTCTCTTTGTCTGTCTCTTTCTTAAGCTCTACTCGCTCTCTCATATTTTTCATTTTTTCTAAAACTCTCTTATTTCTTAAGCTCTTTAGTGCTCCAAATGTTGCATATGCAGTGGATATAGAGTCACTTGTACCTATTAATTTACCGTATACATTATCAATCCCTGCTAACTCTAATACTGTTCTAACGGACGAGCCTGCAATTACACCAGTTCCTGGTCTAGCTGGCCTTAGAATAACCTTAGCAGCTCCCTCTTTGTAGTGCACCTCGTGTGGTATAGTGTCTCCTGTTAACTGAATTCTGGTTAATTTTTTAGTTGCAATTCTCTCTCCCTTTTCAACAGCACTTCTTGTGTCAGAGCCTTTACCTAATCCTACCCCAACAGAGCCGTTATGATCACCTACGACAACCATTGCACTAAATCTAAGCCTTTTCCCTCCTTTAGTTACTTTAGCAACTCTTCGGATGGAAACAGTCCTTTTATCATAGTTTTTTTCTTTTTTTTCTCTAAAATTCTCAGCCATTGTTGTTTAACTAAATCTTAATTCCATTATTTCTTAATTCTTCTACAAATGTTGCAACTAATCCATGGTATTTGTATCCACTCCTATCAAATACAGCCTCCTCCAATTTCTTTTTCTTTAAATCCGTAGCAAACTTCTTTGCCATTTCCTTAATATCATCTGTTTTTTTCTTACTCATTTTACTCATAAGTACAACAGATTTCTCATCATCAGCAGCTCCTGCATAAAAATATTTGTTACTTTTGAAAACAAATATTCTAGGTCTAGCAGATACTCCTGCTATCTTTTTTCTAATATGTGCTTTCCTTTTTTGTCTTTTATCATTTTTTTTCATATTTTTATGCTGCTACACTTGATTTAGAACTCTTTCTTCTAACATACTCACCCTCATATCTTATACCCTTACCTTTGTATGGCTCAGGTTTTTTTACTGCCCTTATCTTAGCCGCAAATTCTCCAACCTGCTGTTTATCATATCCTTTAATTGTAATTTTGGTCTCATCAGGAACCTCTATAGTGAGACCTTCAGGACTTTCAAACTTTACTGGGTGATTAAATCCTAAATTCATCACTAAGCTTGTTCCCTCCATTTTTGCTCTATATCCTACGCCTACTAATTCTAATTTTTTGCTATATCCATGTTTAATTCCGTGTACTGCATTATTAATTAACATTCTTACAGTACCGTGAATAGACTTGGTCTGTTTCTCTTCGTTCTTTCTGCTAAGTGTTAATATATTATCCTCTATCTTAACCTCCAATACCTCAGGTAAAATGATTTCCATCTTCTTACCATCACCCGATACAGTGACTAACCCTTTCTCAACTTTAACCTCTACTCCTTCTTCAATTGTGATTGGTTCTAATCCTATTCTAGACATTTAATTACCAAACTTTACATATTAATTCACCACCTATTTTTTGGTTCTTCGCCATAGCACCTGACATCAATCCTTTAGAGGTAGATATTATGTATATACCTCTTCCATTCATTACTGGAGTAATATCTTTACTCTTTATATATATTCTTTGGCCTGGTTTACTTATAATTTTGAGAGTTGAGATAACGGGCTCTTTTCCATCATAAAGTAATTCTACATTTACTCCACCCTCAACCTGTGAGAACTCTCCTATCATTTTTTCCATATTTAAGACCTTGAGAATTTCAACATTCATTTTAGTATTAGGCACTAATACTGTCTCTTTCTGTCTTTCTATTCCATTTTTTATTCTTGCTAAAAGATCTGCTGTTAAATCGTTCATTATTCTATATATTAAATTACCAAATAGATTTCTTTACACCAGGTATTTCACCCTTACTCGCTAAATTCCTAAAACATATTCTACATAATCCGTAATGTCGTAAATATCCTCTAGATCTACCACACAGTTCACACCTATTGTGCACCCTTGATTTATATTTACTCTTCTTCTTTAATTGTCTTGCTTTATACTCTTTAGCCTCTGTTGACATCTTTCTTAAAAGGAAAACCAAATTTATCTAAGAACATTTTACCCTCTTTATCATCTTTTGCGGTAGTAACAATCGTAACTTCCAAACTTCTAATTTTTCTAATATTGTTAGCATCAATCTCAGGGAATACTGTGTGATCTTCTACCCCAATTGAATAGTTACCTGATCCATCAAACGCTGATACCTTGAGACCTCTAAAATCTTTAGTTCTCGGTAGTACCATATTCACTAATTTATCAAAAAACTCCCACATTCTATCACCTCTAAGTATTACAGATACTCCTATATCCATACCCTCTCTCACTTTGAAAGAGGACACTGCTTTCCTCGCTTTATTAATTACTGGCTTTTGACCAGAGATTTTTGTAACTAAATCAACTATCTCACCCATTGCTTCAGACTCTTTAATGGAGTCTCCTGCGCCTACATTTATTACAATCTTTTTTAAAGTAGGAACCTCCATTAAGTTAGAATATCCTAACTCTTTGCCTAGCTCTTTCTTTAAATTTTTATTGTATTCGTCTCTTAGTCTAGCCATTACTCTTTCTTTGCTTTAGGTTTAGATTTTTGATTTTTCTCTATTTCTTTTTTAACTTCTTTCTTCTTTGCTTTGGCATCTTCCTTTTTAGTCTCTTCAATACTCTCTTTCTTTTCAACTGTTGTTATCACTTTATTACATTTCTTACATACTCTTTGAACTTTTCCATTCTCTCTCTTAATTCCTACCCTTGTTGGCTTACCACAGCTATCACAAATCAGCATTACCTTAGAAACATCCATAGGTTTTGCTATTGTTAGAATTTCTGACTTTTTATCCTTACCATCTCCTTTCACATGTTTCTTAAACATATTTAATCCTTCTACTATGATTTTTCGGTCCTTAATAGCAAGAACAACCCCCTGCTTTCCGTTATCTTTGCCGTATAATATTTTTACTGTATCTCCCTTTTTAATCTTCATATTTATTTTCAAAAAATTACAATACCTCTGGTGCAAGAGATGCTATTTTATCAAACCCTTTCTCTTTCAATTCTCTTGCTATGGGTCCAAATATTCTTGTACTTACAGGGTTTTTCTTGTTATCAATTATTACAGCTGCATTATCATCAAACCTAATATATGAACTATCTTTTCTTTTCTGTTCTTTACATACTCTTACAATAACTGCAGTCAAAACTTCATGTCTTTTGACTCCACTATTTGGAAGAGCCTTTTGGATAGCAACTCTTACTATCTGACCAAGTCCAGCAAACTTAGGGTGAGAGTAACCTGGTATACCAATAACCTTTGCTACTTTAGCACCACTATTATCTGCAATTGTTAAATTTGATCCTAACTGTATCATTACTTTTTATTATTAACTACAATCCATCTTACTTTTTTAGAGTATGGTCTAGACTCCCTTATTGTGACCTTATCTCCAACATTTAACTCTGTATTGGTATGAGCAAAGTAAATCTTTTTCTTCTTTACTCTCTTCCTATATACAGGATGTGCCTCAACTCTATCAACTCTTACCTTAACAGTTTTCTCCATGCTATTACTTACAACCACGCCATTTAATTCTCTTTTCTTTCCTTTATTCTCTGTCATTTTTTATTATTTATTTATTTAAAACGGCTTGTATTCTACCAATATTATACAAATCTCTCAAGCCTATACCTCTTTTTTAGATACAAATTTAGTTTTTATTGACAACTTTTGAGCACCCAATCTCATAGCCTCTCTAGCAACCTCTTCTGAAACACCACTTAATTCAAATATCATGCTTCCAGGTCTAACAACTGCTACATACCCCTCTACTTCTCCTTTTCCTCCAATCATCTTACTATTTGTTCCTTTCTGTGTGTATGGCTTATGAGGGAAGATCTTTACCCATACCTTACCTTTTCTCTTCATAGAGTTGGTGATTGCTCTTCTACCTGCCTCTATTTCTCTAGCCTTAATCCAACTGTTTTGTAATGACTTAAGACCGTATTCACCAAAAGCAATACCCTTATTTTTAGTAGCAATACCACCCATTTTACCTCTAAACTCTTTTCTGTATTTTCTTGTCTTAGGCTGTAACATTTTTATTCTTCATCATCTATATTATTTTTTTCTCCTTTATATATCCATACCTTTATACCCATTAAACCTGCATCCATAGTTTGTGCAACTGCTTGTGCATAATCAATATCAGCTCTTAATGTCTGTGCAGGCACTGACCCTGCATTTGATTTTACAGTTCTTGCCTGACTAGCATTATTTATTCTTCCTGAGACCCATATACGAACACCTTTTGCACCTGCCATCATTGCTTTTTCTTTAGCACTTGCTACTAGTAATTTACTTGGTTGTCTTCTTTCTATTCCGTCAGCAATACTTCTGGCAATAATTCTTGCTGAAGTATCTGCTTTCTTTACCTCTCTTATTTTAACTTCCACATCTTTCTTAGTCATTCTTTTTAATTCTTTTTGCAACAAATCTATTCCTTCACCACCTCTTCCAATTGCAACACCAGGTCTTGCTACAAACACCTCTATGTCAGCCTTACCTGCTGTTTCCTTTATTTTGATTGCATCTACTCCAGCATCTTTCATAGCGTTTCTAATATATTTCCTAATCTTTAAGTCTTGATTTAAGACTTTTGAAAAATCCGCCTTAGATGCATACCAAACAGAGTCCCATGTTTTGTTTATTCCCACCCTTATTGCTGTAGCATTTATCTTTCTTCCCATTATTTAACTTCTAATTCTAAATTAATATGTGACCTTCTTTTTAATATTCTTGAAGATCTTCCTCTTGATGCAAATCTTCCTCTTTTATATGTTGGAGCCTGATCAACTGAGATATGACATACTACTAAATCCTCTTTTTTACTACCAAATTTTTCGCCTGCACTTGCAACCCCACTTAATACTGCCTTCTTAAGAAAAAGACTCCCTTTCTTGTTTGTAAATTGCAAAATATCCAAAGCCTCGGTTACACTTTTTTCCCTAATCAAGTCCGCTACCAATCTCAATTTTTGGGGAGATTGTGCAACATTCTTTACTTTTATTTTTGTTCTTTTAGTTTCCATATTTTTTATTCTTCAAATCTACCACTACTACCATATACTTTTGCTAATTTACCTTTCTTTGCATGACCCTTAAATTTTCTTGTTTGAGAAAATTCTCCTAATCTGTGTCCTATCATAGACTCTTCAATTAATACCTCTTCATGTTTCTTACCGTTATGAACAGCGAAGGTTAATCCAACCATTTGAGGTGTAATCATAGAGGCCCTTGCCCATGTCTTAATTGGCTTTTTATCACCACTTCCTAGTGCGCTATCAACTTTCTTTTGTAATTTTTCATCTACATATGCTCCCTTTTTTAGTGACCTAGACATATATATTTTTTCCTAATTTATTTCTTTGCGAAGGATCTCTGTTTAGTTCTCCTTCTTTTAATTATTAATCTCTCTGTTCTCTTATTTTTTCTAGTCCTAGTACCAATTCTATTACCCCAAACATCTTTAGCTCTCCCGATAACACCTTTACTTTCACCACCACCGTGAGGGTGCTCTGCGGGGTGCATTGCCACTCCTCTTACAGCAGGTCTCCGTCCAAGATTTCTACTTCTACCAGCTTTCCCTAATTTAACATTTAGTTTCTCCTCGTTACCTACCTGCCCAATTGTAGCCATACTCTCAGCAGGGACTAACCTAATCTCTCCAGATGGCATTTTTATCTGTACATACTTTCCAGTAGAATCAATACCTTGAACAACAATAACTTGCCCAGCAGATCTTGCGAATGTTGCTCCCATTCCAACTCTACTTTCAACGCAGTGTACAATTGTACCAGAGGGTATATTCTTAATCTTCATCGCATTCCCAGGCAATATATCGACTTTTTCACCAGATATCAACTTATCTCCCGCCTTTACTCCACGAGGTGCAATTATATATCTTTTTTCTCCATCTGCATACTGTAAAAGTGCTAAATATGCGCTCCTATTTGGATCAAAATACAAACCTAAAACCTCTGCCTCTATTCCAAATTTATCTCTTTTAAAATCAATTTTTCTTACTCTTCTCTTAAACCCTCCTCCTCTGTGCCTTACTGTTATCCTACCTTGGTTATTTCTTCCAGATTTCTGTTTCTTAGCAACAGTAAGATTCCTAGGACCGCTACCTTTTTCAAGCATAGACCTATCTTCTAACTTTGTTCCTCTAAGTGAAGGAGTTGTTGGTTTAAATGTTCTTACTCTCATTATTCAATATTTAAAAATTCATCAATTTTATCTCCTTTTTTAAGACTCACTATAGCTTTACGTTTATCGCTCTTTCTTGTCGCTTTATTACTTTTCCAATCTTTAATCATTTTTCCTGGCTTAATTGTAATATTTACCCCAGTAACCTTAACCTTGTATTTCTTCTCAACAGCACTTTTAATTTCGATTTTATTAACTTTACTATCAACAAAAAACACATACTTATTACTCTCGTTCGCTAAGGAGTAACTTTTTTCAGATATCACTGGTTTTAATACAATTTCTTTATTTTCCATTTAACAATCTCTCTTCTAAAATCTTAACTGCATCTTTTTCAATCACGATTCCTTTACTACCTACTATGTTTCTTACATTCACCTTCATTGGAGTAAATACATCTACAGATTTTATATTTCTTAATGCCAATTTTACTCTCTCATTATCAGAGATAATGATGGTTTTCTTTCCTATATCTTTCAATACGCTCTCTCTAATACTCTTTAATTCTTTAGAATTAACGATATTTACTACATTAACACTATTTTCTCTATTTCTCTGAGAAAGAGAAACACACATTGCTTTTTTTACCATTCCCTTATTAATACTCCTCTTCCAATTCCTTAAATTAGGACCGAATGTAACACCACCTCCAACCCAGAGTGGAGATCTTATCGAGCCTGCTCTTGCCCTACCAGTACCTTTTTGCTTCCATGGCTTTCTTCCACCTCCAGAGACCTCTCCTTTCCCTTTGACAGTTGATGTACCTTTCCTCTCATTGCTAGAGTAAACATACAAAACCTGTGCAAGTAAATCCGCATTGTAGGGTACATTCCATACCTTTGGATTTAACTTTATTTCTTCAACTTTTTTTTCTTTCTTTTCTGAATCTGCCATTTCTATTCTTCAATATATATTTTTACTAAATCTCCATTAGAACCTGGAATTGGACCACTAATTAAGATGATGGAGTCATTTATTCCAACAATTCTTTTATTCTTTATTGTGACAGCATCTGAGCCCATTCTTCCGCCCATCCTTGTTCCTTTAAATACTCTACCAGGGTCCGCACCTGCACCTATTGATCCTGGTGCTCTTAATCTATCAGATTGCCCATGGGTTCTAGGGCCTCCTTTGAATTTATACCTTTTTACAACACCTGCAAAACCTTTCCCTTTAGATACTCCACTTACAGTCACGGCATCTCCTTCGTTAAATATTTCAGCAACTAAATCACTTCCTATTTTTAATCCCTCAGGTATCTTCCCATCTACCAACCATGTATGCATAGGGACATATCCTAATTCTTTATATTGCCCTAATTGTGCTTTTGTACCCTTCTTTTTATTTCCTAAACCTATTTCAATTTTATTGTTTTTCTCCCCTGCTATCTTACATCCTGCAACATCCACAAAAGTAACAGGTACAGACCTGTCATCTCTAAATACTCTTGTCATTCCTTTTTTTATTCCTAATATTGCTTTCATATTTTTATTACTGTATTTCTATCCCTACACCAGCAGGCATTTGCAAATGCTGTAGAGCATCGATAGTCTTTGGTGTCGGATCGATAATATCTATTACTCTTTTATGAGTACCTATTTCAAAATGTTCAATTGAACTCTTATAGATAAATGGAGATCTATTTATTGCGATTTTTCTCCTTCTTGTAGGAAGGGGGATAGGGCCTGCTACTTTAGCGCCCGTACTGATTGCTGTCTCTATAATGCTTTTAGATGATTTATCCAAAACAACAGCATCGTAACCTTTCAACTTCACTCTAATTTTTGGACCTGTATCACTCATACTATCTTAAAGAGCTAAATTAAACTTAAAGAGTAAGGAGGATTTCTCCTCCTTAACATCCTTTCTTACTTAATAATTTCTGTTACAACTCCCTTACCAACTGTTGCACCACCCTCTCTAATTGCAAATCCTTGTCCTTTTTCAATTACTACTGGAGCTACTAACTTAACAGTAATTTCTGTATTGTCTCCAGGAGCTACTAGTTCTACTCCCTCTCCTAATGTCACTTCACCAGTTACATCAGCTGTCCTTACATAGAACTGAGGCTTGTATCCTGTAATAAATGGGGTATGTCTTCCACCCTCTTCCTTACTTAAGATATATACCTGTGCCTGAAACTCTGTATGTGTTTCAGCTGTACCAGGCTTGGAAAGAGTTTGACCTCTTTCTACATCTGTTCTCTTCAAACCTCTTAAAAGTATTCCAACGTTGTCTCCAGCCTGTGATTCTTTCATTGACTTATTGAACATTTCAATTCCAGTAGCTGCAGTCTTTTGTGGCTTTCTTCCCATACCTAAAATCTCAACCTCTTCATTTAATTTTATTAGACCTCTCTCTACTCTTCCTGTTACAACAGTTCCTCTTCCTTCAATTGAGAATACATCTTCAACGGGCATTAAGAATGGCTTCTCGATATCTCTCTCTGGCATTTCAATATATTCATCAACCGCCTTCAGAAGTTCCTTTATAGCTGCTTCTCCCTCTGCTTCACCATTTAATGCTTTAAGAGCACTACCAACAATCATTGGAGCATTTGGATCATATCCATACTTTTCTAAAAGATCTTTGATATCGGTCTTAATTAATTCCAAAATCTCTTCATCTGCACCACCGAAGTCATTAACGAAAACGACCATCTTTGGAACACCTACCTGCTTTGCTAAAAGAATATGCTCTTTTGTTTGAGGCATAGCACCATCATCTGAGGATACAACCAAGATTGCGCCATCCATTTGTGCAGCGCCAGTAACCATATTTTTGATATAGTCTTTGTGCCCTGGACAATCAACTAAAGCGTAGTGCCTATTATCAGTTTCAAACTCAACGTGAGCTACTGCAATTGTAATAGATTTCTCTCGAGCCTCTGGATCTTTATCCAATTTATCGATCATTTTATCTTTCTCAGGAGAGAAAGTGCTTAGAATACCTTTTACCAATGTAGTCTTACCGTGATCGATATGACCTAAGGTTCCGATATTCATGTGTGGCTTTGTTCTTTCAAATTCTGCCATGAATATATTTTAATTAATTTATATATATATTTATTGTTTATTAACAATACAACACTCAATATTCAAAACTTTTGAGTACGCATGGAATATTATCAAAAAGAGACTACTAATGCAAGTATTTTTAGTAAATTCATCTTTAAAGAATTAATATTCCTAATTCTTACTTACTATTCTTAACACCCGCTATCTCTTCTGCAACATTCCTTGGAACTTCCGCATAATGCGAAGGCTCCATACTTGCGCTTCCTCTACCGCTAGTCAAAGATCTTAATTCCGAAGTATATCCAAAAAGTTCTGCCAATGGGACTAATGCATTTACCATTGTAATACCATTCCCAATATCCTCCGTTCCTTGTATCTGCCCTCTCTTACTACTTAATGACCCCGTTATATCACCCATATACTGCTGGGGTACCTCAACCGCTACGTCCATAATTGGTTCTAAAAGAATTGGTTGAGCTCGTTTACACCCATCTCTAAATGCCATTGAAGCTGCAATCTTAAACGCTGCCTCAGATGAATCTACTTCGTGATATGAACCATCAAAAAGTGTTACTTTAATATCAACCACTGGATATCCAGCTACGACACCTGCTTTCATAGATTCAACAACTCCCTTTTCAATTGCAGGGATATACTCCCTAGGAATTGCCCCTCCTTTGATAGCGTTGATAAATTCAAATCCTTGACCCTTTTCGTTTGGCTCAATCTTTAACCAACAGTGTCCGTACTGACCCTTACCACCAGATTGCTTAATATATCTTCCTTCAGACTGCTCACATACAACTTTAACTGTCTCTCTATATGCTACCTGTGGTTTACCTACATTGGCAGCGACATTAAACTCTCTTTTCATTCTATCAACCATAATTTCTAAGTGTAGCTCTCCCATTCCGGAGATGATTGTCTGGCTTGTTTCAATGTTGCTTTCAACCTTAAATGTAGGATCCTCTCTTACCAACCTGTTTAAAGCAGCCGACATTTTTTCTTCGTCTGATTTGGTTGCAGGCTCAATTGCTTGAGATATTACAGGCTCAGCAAATGCAATCTGCTCTAATATGATTGGGTTACTTTCGTCACAAAGCGTATCTCCTGTTACAGATACCTTAAGTCCTACAATTGCACCAATATCCCCAGCCCTAAGTGCATCTACCTCTTCCCTATCATCAGCATGCATTAATACCAATCTACTTATTCTCTCTTTAGTACCCTTCGTAGAGTTGTATACATATGTACCAGCCCGAACAGTACCTGAATATACTCTAAAATATGATAAATTCCCTATGTGTGGATCATTTACAATTTTAAAAACTAATCCTGAGAAAGGTTCATTCTCATCTGGCTTCCTCTCTATTTCCGCACCTGTCTTTGGATGATCTCCCTGAACTGGAGGCACATCTAAAGGTGAAGGTAAACAGAGGGCAATATAATCTAGGATAGTTTTAGCCATTAAAGTCCTAGAGTCTCCTCCTAAAACTGGAAATATTTTACTCTCTAATGTTCCTTTTCTTAATGCTATCTTTAATTCATCGACAAGAATCTCCTCACCAGCAAAGTATTTTTCCATTAGCTTATCATCCATTTCAACCAACGCCTCTATCAAAGCATCTCTTTGCTCCTTAGCCTTACTCTCTAGCTCTTGTGGGATTGGAATCTCTTTCAAATCCTCACCTTCAATACAGGAGTATGCTTTATTTTTTAACAAATCAACATATCCATATAGCTCACTCTCTCTACCAAGTGGAATAACCAAAGCAATTGCCTTGTTACTTAATCTATTTTTTATAGTAGCGAAACTTTTATCAAAATCCCCTCCAATGAGATTAATTTTGTTTAAGAAACACATTCTTGGAACATGATACTTATTTGCCTGTCTCCATACTGTCTCCGATTGAGGCTCAACTCCTTTTCTACCATCAAATATTACAACAGCACCATCTAAAACTCTCAATGACCTTTCTACTTCAGCAGTAAAATCCACATGCCCAGGAGTATCAATGATATTAATTCTATATCTTTTATTATCATAATCCCAAAAGCATGTTACGGCTGCAGATTGAATAGTGATTCCCCTCTCCCTTTCCTGCTCCATGAAATCAGTAGTTGCAGCACCATCATGAACCTCTCCCATTTTATGGATTTGTCCCGTATAATACAAAAGTCTCTCAGTTGTTGTAGTCTTTCCCGCATCTATATGAGCAATTATTCCAATATTTCGGATTTGCTCCAAAGGCATCTCAATATCATAGGTTTGCATAATATATAAACATAAAATTAAGCCTAAATGGGAACTTAGGAATGTACGCGGTATGGATTATATCAAACTAATCTATTTGTGCCAACACTGTTTGAGCCTGTTTAGATACCTCCCCATCTAAATCGTATTCTATTGCTTTTTTAGCATAATCCTTAGCCTCGTCTAAACTCCCGCCTTTCTGTTTCAACATTGCCATTAAGAGATTATACCCAGGATCATATGGGTCTAACTCCCAATAGATATTTAATGTCTCCTCTGCCTCTTCTAATTTTGAGGCTTTGATTAAATAGTTAGCCTTAGCAAAAAGGAACTCTCTTTTATCCTCTTTCTCCAAATCTTCCAATGTAACCCTACTAACATAATAGTGTGCTTTCTCAATATCTCCCCTTGCAGAGTAAATATTTATGTACGAGATTGGTACCCATACTTCTTCAAAAATCTTTTCTGCACTCACCATCACTGCTAATGCTTTCTCTGTAAGGTTCTCTTCAATTAGAATATCTATGTATTCAATATACAAGGCACTCTTTACTTCAGAACCTCCGTATGAAATCGCATTGTCATAATATGATATAGAGGAATTAATATCATCAAGTAAGTTGTAATCCCTTGCTAAAATCCAATAGATATACTGATTAAGATCTCCTAGCGACGAGGCATTTTCTAATACATCAATACTCTTTTGATAATCACCGTATTCGTAGTAAGCTTTCCCTAGAATGTATACACCATCAGCATACTCCTTCATTATTCCCAATTTAGGCTCCAACAGTGCAATAGCAAGATAGGGGAATCCTCTATCTATGTACTCCTTCCCCAACTTTGCACTATTAAACAAATCATCATCGTTTAAACTATTTAAGACCTCGCTCCACCCCTTATACGCCTCTCTCCACTTATCCCCAGGCTCAACCTCTCTAATTAATTCTGATGCTTGTTTAGTATTACTTAACCCTAAGATGTACGAAGAGAGTAACTTTGACTCTACTAATAGCTCTGCTTCATATTTTTCATTAAGAAAAGATTTAAATTTCTCTGTTTCACCCTTTTGCAAATATGATTTTGCCAATCCAAGCGAAGCATTCATATTATCATCTGACATGCCTTGTGCTAACTGATAGCTATACAAAGCTTTATCGTATTCATTCGCTTCATAGTAGGCATCTCCAACTAAGGAGTAAAGTATGGCCTTATCCCCTTGAGAGAGGGAGCCCCCTGACTCCTCTATTATCTTTATAGCATCATCAGCCCTATTCTTTAGCAGAAAGATATTTATCATCCTTTCGAATGCATCTATTCTGTTTGGAATAGCCTCAGTTGCATCACTGAGCTTTTCAATTGCTAATGTATACTCCTTCCCTTCGACAAGTATGTCTGCATCGGATATTATTCTGTTGTACTCATCTATCTCTTCCTGAGATACTGTACAGCCAGCTAACAGAAATCCAGAGATTACCACAATGGAGATAAGGAATAGGTTTTTTAATATTTTTCTCATACCTCTCATTTTACACATGTTTTCACAATCATGCTATACTCAAAATAATCCCATATAAAAGGGGATTTGTATGAACACGAATAAGAGCTACAAACACAACAGAAACAGCCTCTTGAAGACTCTGTTTCTCTTAATACTTCCCCTCGGAATTTTTACTATTTTTCTTTTTGTAAAAGGCAATGATTTAGTATTTGCCAATCAAATTAATATACTCCACGACTTAGACATTAAAAAAGCCTTTTTTTTACCCAACCCTATTCAAGAAAGAATCTCTTTTGGGCCAAAATTAATAACTGTAAAAAGAGGAAACGATACTTTCAGAGTACTTACAACTTCAACAGATATATTAGAGGTATTAAAAAAGAATAATGTAATTTTAGGTAAAGATGATTCTGTATATCTTAATACGCAATACTTGATTAATGGAAGTATTGTTAAAATAATTAAAACTAAAAGTGTAATCTCACAAATCATTGAAGATATACCGTTTAAGAAAGAAACAGTTAAGAACGATAACATCTTAGAAGGTACCGAAAATATTCTGCAAAGTGGAGAGAACGGTACAAAAAAATTAGTATACCTTAATACATATGAAGATGGGGTTTTGATAAGCAGTGAATTTATAGAGGAGGTAGTACTTAAAAAACCAGTTGAAGAGATTCGTGAAATAGGAGCGCTTACATATTCATTGGAAGGAATAGAGATTAGAGGTTACGATTGTGGATATTGGTACTCTGTTGTTGATTCTGGTCCATATACCGATGAAGAGAAATCTTGGCTAAAATTTATTATGCATTGTGAGTCAGGTTGCAATGCCGAAGCAAATAAGAGTCGCTACAAAGGTCTGTTTCAATGGAATCCTTACTGGTGGGGTAAGCAGTTTGATGAAAACATTTTTGATGGGCATGCACAGATAAAGAACACTCTCGCAAAATACAGAGCTGGAGAGAGTACTAGAGCAAATCAATGGCCCAAATGCCACGCTAAGTATCTAAGAGAGAATTAGGCATCCCAACTATAGTAATCACAAATGTCTTGAGGTATCTCCCCTAAAAATCTAGATGGTATTTGAGTAGAAAAGCCCTCCCTGCTCAATCTCTGCTGTGCAAATGTAAGAGTCAATTTTTCTTTTGCTCTAGTAATACCAACGTAACAGAGTCGCCTCTCCTCCTCTAATTCATCTTCATTCGTAAAGGATCTTGAATGAGGAAGTATCCCCTCCTCTACACCGACTATAAAGACATGATCAAACTCAAGACCTTTGGAAGAGTGGAGTGTCATAAGGTTTACATAGTTACCACTCCCATCTTGATTCTTATTTTGTTCCTGTTCAATTAAGTTAATCTCCTGAAGAAATATATCTAATGATTTTTCCTTAAACCTCACTGCATAGCTACTAGCAACATTCTTTAGCTCTTCAATATTCTCTTTCTTATATTCAGCCTCTTGAGTCTTATCATCAATCCACTCTACATACTTTGTTTTTCGCAAAATCATATCAATAACGGATAGTACATCTATATCTTGACTCTCGATAAAGATACTTCCAAAAAGATTTATTACATTCTCAAATTTTGATATTTCCTCAACCTTTGATTCAATTACACTATATACCTTTGGTGAGATATTCAGTGATCTACCCAAGGAATTCTTTATTTGGTAAGCTCCAATCAGTAGCTCTCCAAGAGAACAACCACATATACGAGCCAGTGAGTGTAACTGAGCTGATGATTTAGAGCCCATTTTTCTATTCGGAACATTTAGTACTCTGGAAAGACTCAGGTCATCTTTAGGATTAAAAAGGAACCTCATATAGCTAAGGATATCTTTAATCTCTTTTCTTTCGTAGAATCTAAAACCACCAACCAGCTTATACGGCAATGCCCCCTTAAGTAATGCTTCCTCAATAGCTCTAGATTGATAATTTGTCCTATACAAAACTGCAATATCTGTTAAATTATTTCCTCTACGTCTTAATTTGTTAATCTCATCTACAACATAATTTGCTTCATCATCCTGATCGTGTGCTTGATAGACAGTGATAGCATTGCCGAAATCCTTATCCGTCCATAGTTTTTTATCTACTCTAAGTGAATTCTGTTGTATTACAGACATAGCAGCTGATATTACATTCCCTGAAGATCTGTAATTTTGTTCTAGCTTAACTACCTTTACATTTTTAAAATCTTTCTCAAAGGATTGAATATTCTTAATATCAGCCCCTCTCCATCCATATATACCCTGATCATCATCTCCTACAACACATATATTTTCATATTTTTGAGATAGTAATTTAGCAAACATATATTGGGCAGTATTTGTATCTTGATATTCATCTATCAATATATATTTAAATCTTTCTTGATACTCAGAGAGAACCTTTTTTGAATCAGAGAGTAATTTCACTGTAAGATATATTAAGTCTCCGAAATCAACTGCATTTTGAGATTGAAGCTGTTTTTGGTACAACGGATATATATCGGTAACAATATCCTCAATATATCCTCCATAATGTTGAGAGAACCTCTCTGGAGGTATTAAACTATTTTTAGCATCTGAAATGAAAAATGATATGGCTTTCGGTCTAATCTGTTTAATATCTATATCTTGCTCTATCAGTAACTCCTTTATTAAGTTTTCCGAATCGTTTGAATCATATATTGAAAAGTTGTTTAGAAGTCCAACATCTTTTGCATGCTCCCTTAACAGCAGTGCCCCTATAGAATGGAAAGTTCCTACTAAAGGGACATTCTCAGTCCCTACCCCTAACTCCTTGAGCAAGGAGAGTACTCTTTCTTGCATCTCACCAGCAGCTTTTTTAGTAAACGTAAGAGCCAAAATATTGTTTGGATTAACACCTTCTTGAGTAATCAAATATGCAATACGGTTTGTAATTACTCTAGTTTTTCCAGATCCAGCACCAGCAAAAACCAAAAGTGGACCTTGGGTGCTTTGTACAGCAATCTTTTGCTCCTTATTCAATTTTCCAAGAATAATGTCTTGTGAATCCATAACTCCGATTATATTCTAAGTACTACTTAATAGACAGTTATGAGGTAAAAAACATATGAACTAAATCTCTTTAGCATATTTCTGATAAATCCATCCGACACTGCCCTCTCCAAACTTAATCTGATACCAACCTTCTTCCTGTAGAGTATATATGAATACATCCCCTTCATCAGCAGCCTCTAGTACCTTACATGTGTACCACCTACACTCCCTAATATTTACATATCCAAACTCTGGAGACACTACTTCGATGAGCTTGTTATTACCTTTTGTAATGTTGAAAGTAACATCAAATATACTATCTTCTACAATATTCTCTGCAGATTTCATAAAGTAAAAACTTTGCTTGTACTCCCCTGGTTTACTTTTGGCTTCCATTTGGAATTGTAATTCTGCACTTTCTCCTGGAGTAAGATACATATTTTTTAAATGTGTCGGTTTACTAAAGCTTTCCCAAACCTTATTAATTGCATGAGGGCTCTCTACGGAATCAAGCGTAGAAATGTATATGTATGTTAGATCTCCAAACCAAGTAAAATCATTTTCATTTTTTATCTCTACTTTTACATTTAATTTTTGTCCTATCTCCACCTCTTTATCATACTCTACTGACAATATTTTCCCTTTGTAACCGAGATGCTCTGTATTTGACCACTCGACACTCTCCAGTGCGTTTGTTATAGAGTTAATAACCACAGATTTTGAATCAGAAAATGTAACTAAGGAGAGTGAACTCTCTTGTTGTTCTAATCGGAGATCAACGACTTTCCATTCAGAATCTTTTATCCCATACCTGTATGAAAGTAGCTCTGCTAGAGATACAAGGGATGTAGATGTACGAGGAGAAAGCGACATATTATTATCCATAATACCTATTAACACAACATTCTCCCCGTTTTTCAATCCCGGATTAACTCCTACTCCCCCTTTACTGCCTTCGTAAATATTTCCACTTCTATCAATTAGATAATTAAAAGGGATGTCATTTAGCCCTAACCTAGTAATACTGTAGTAGTAAAGAAGCTTAATCCACTCCTGAGAATCATTGAACAAATTCTCGTTAAAACCCGTTATTTGTGTAATATATATCTTTTGTGGCAGTGAATATATAGTAGATTGAGCAGAGAGTGTCTCATCCATAGTAACTGTCTCTCTAGAGATAATGTCTACGTCTGCTGCAAAGGCACTATTTATACAAAAACCAAATATCGTTGTACACAGAATAGCTATGAAGATGTTCTTAAATATTTTCATACCTAACATTGTATCACAAAAGGAATATGTAATATTTAGAAATACGGAAATTAAAGAAAGGGCACTCCTTCCTGCTCTAGTCCTACTCCGTCATCCTTTCCATCAATGACTTCCTTGGTTAATAGGTATGATGGGTCGATTGCACAATAGAAAAACTCCATCTCAGACCAGTACTGCTCATTATATGAATCTTTTATCCTACCATCACCGCTTACTAGGTACGTAGGTAATATGTATCCATTATTACTATCGTTATATACATAAATTAACTCATACTGCTTAGCATAATAGTCAGATAGTATGTAAGGACTTGGTTGGTCGTAATACCTATTTTCAATAATATTTTTACCTATTTTTTTCGGATATTTTTGATTCCGAACTAAATTTGTGATATCTGCTAGGGGAAGATAATGAGATTTCTGGACAACTGATTCATTTATTAAAAGAAACGAAATATTCACTATGTATCCTCTGTTATTTACCTCAATTATGAATGCATTTCCCTCCAAGTAGGAGCTTCCTATTTCGACATCATGTAATACAAACCTCCCTTTATACTCTATGCCAGTATTTGTCCTTGAGTTACTCAGGCTTTTTATTTCTTTAACTCCAAAATATTCATCAAAGAAACGTTGCAAACTTTCTTCAGAGTCAATTGGATTTTTCAATGGTAACCCTTTTTCATGTATTACAGAAGCTATTCCAGTAGAGGGGTAAAAGAATATGAAGTCTCTATCATTAAACTGAACAGAGAAATCCTCTGTAAAGTTGGTCTCTAAATTGAATTTATAAAAATTTTTAACAAAAGATTCAAAATCGTTTGTATTAAAGCCTGTCACTTTGAGTATTTTCCCCTCTTTTGGAACATCAATTTTTGTAAGTTCAGGGTGAATCGTAATTTCATCTGTCCAAATTTCATAAGGAGTTTCAATCTTTTCTTTTTTATCTGAATAGCCATCCTCTACTTTCCCTTCCTTAGGGAGAAGGAGTAATACAACCAATAGTAACAACAAGATTACTATTAGAATTAGGAATACTTTATACTTTTTAAAAATCTCTGTTATCTTCATATCATTAATTACAGAATCTACTTATTATTTGGCTCCGAATATTTTTGAAACATGTAGTGTTTGTTTCCCAGCACAAAGCAGCTTTCTTTGCTTCTTCAGCAGTACATCCTGCAGTACTTACCTGTGTTGCTTTCTTACAACCAGAAGTTGTAAGAAATGTATAATTTCCACCATTGTTAGAAAGATAATCCGCACCCCATTCTCTCATGTCGGTATTACAATCACCCCACCCCTGGACTTGGTGTATCAATTCATGTACAGATAATTCAAAAATATATTCACAGCTTGCACCTCCCAATTTATCAGCCTTACAATATATATTGTCCGAACTATAGCACCAAGCCCACCCGATACTGCTGCACATATAATGCCCTGGGCAATCAACCAGTACTAAATTAGTCGAAACCGATCCATAGTGACTATTTACATACTCCCTTGCTCTTTTAAAAACATCATATACACTTTCACCTCCAGTGCAATCGGTTGGGATTTCGGGACCACCAGGCCCTGGACCTGGCCCAATTATTACACCTGGATCGTAGCCACTACAAGTATTTACTGTCCCTGGAACTACATAATTATATGAATATGTTCTTTTATTAAATTTTCTCCATGCCCTTCTAGCACCACCAAAACCAACAACTACAACAGCTACAATCCCTATCAAAATAACGGCCCCTAATTGAAGAAGTATCTTACCCATTTTCATTGCTAAATCTATAACTATCCCTGTAACAATAGAGGTAAGAAAACCTACAAGGGGGGTAAACGCAACACCAAGGGCTCCTGAAATAGCAGTAACAAGAGGTTTAACCAAATTTTTAAAACCACCACTTTGGATAAATGATCTCAGCAATTTACCTCCGCCTGTTTTTCTTACCCACTTGGCAATACTTTTATTCTTTAGGAACATCCTAACAACCCCTCTTCTCATTTTTCTCGTCTGAGGAGCAATTATGGCTATAAGTCTAGATGTAATTGCAGCATTTAGTCTAGATGGGAAACTAAACACATGTGTTAAATTACGAAAATTTTTCGAACTCTTTAAAAGCTTTTCAAGCTTTCCAAAATCTACCGCCGAGAGAGCACCCCCTGTTCTTATGTTATCTAGAGCATCTCTTAGATATGTGTTAAGATCCCTTCCCACTAATCTATCCATGTTATTTATCAAAGTTGTTGCATCAAATCCTGCTCCGAAACCTCCTAAATCGCTTCCCATCTGCATTAATGCATTACTCTGTCTCAAATAAATTCTCCCGAAGCCTTCACCATTTACTAAGAATGTCTTAAAAAGGGACCTCGGCGTCATGTAATACAGCGATTCCCCCATCTGATTGTAAGCATTTAGTAACTTGTTACTCCCAGTTCTCGCAACAGTAATTTTAGTACCTAGCTTTGAGGTTACCTCGGTAGGGCCTAATGTATTTTTCCCAGGATCAAAAAAATCTCCATTTAAAACACTAGGAACAAGATTTTGGGCTCCTAATACACCTCCCCAAACATTATTTATAGAGTTAACATATCCCTCCCACTTTCCAATAGTCGAGATTAAAACCGTTCTTCCGCCAACTAATCTTAATGCCATCTCTCCTTGATTAACAGCATCTTCAATCCTAGTTCTTTGGCTCTGAGGTAAATTAGGATCTCTTAACAGCTCTTGAAGATCCCTTATTTGCTTTTTAGTTCTTAGGTTTACTAAGGTCTTAGTCTTCTCGTAGATTTTCCTTTGTTTCTCCTCTGGTGACCCTGGGGCAGCATTTCGCAATGAATTAATTTTTCCCGTTAAATGATCATTCTCTAATGTCTTGTATATCTCTGGATTTGAAATATCTATATTCTCATCTGGTTGAAAAGAAAGTAATGCTCTCCCAAAATTTCGGGCCTCTCTATTACCAAATTCTCGAGCTACAAATCTCTGCCCATCTAATACACTAAAGCCCCCAGTCCCCCTTCCTCTTGGTTTATCTTCACCTCTTCCTTTTGTTACGAACTGGGAGAATTTAATTTTTCTATCCTCAGGCATGCTATTCCAACTAGAACCAAAAGTTCTTTGGCCAATTAATTCAACAGTTCTATCAATCATGAAATCGTTAATACGATCACGTTCAGGAACGGCGGCTGTTATACCTAAGCCTACCTCTCTCTCAACAGGCCTAACACTTTCTCCTAAAGCCTTACTAATCTTGTATGACTCAACCCTTTCATTAGCGGAGGCATTGGCACGTGCAATCTCTTTTGCTTCTAAATCACCGTATTTATGTGCCCATGCTCTAGTGAGGAAATCATCAGCAGCCTCACCCAGCATCCTTACTCGAGAAGCTTTTCGTATTGCTTTCGCCCTATCTGCCGCTTTTTTGGCCTGTCCTGCAGGATCCTTTAGGAATCCCGCTAAACTTTGAGTTGATAATTTAATCTTTCCATATTCATTAAAATCTGCTTCTGCAATAGTTATATCTAATGCACCATTGAATTCATCTACTATTGTATTGGAAATAAAGGCACCAGGTTTCTCAAGTGCTGCCAATACCCCATCGGTAAGAGTATCTCCAGCTGAAACCCCCGTAGGTTTAACAGGTTTTCTCTTATCAACAGGCTTATCCGCTTCCATAAAGATGAAGTCAAAGATACTACCTAATGGATCAGAGCTCTTTTTTTTACTCTTCCCCGCCATAACAACTAATTAATTATTTAAATAGACCTCCAATGAGAGGTATTTTGCTCATATTTTGCTTTGCAGAATCAAGCCCAGCTTGGAACCCTTTGTTACTATTTGGTGGTAGAACGCCTTCAATGAATTTAGGAGCCTGTGCAGCAAAGTATAAAACAAAGATTTTCAATATCCCAAGAAAGAAGCCTCCCGTTATTCCGATTCCGTTTGGATCATAAGTAGTTGGATCCTCATATACTAACTTTGCTGGTAATCGAAGGTTGATTGAATCTCCTTCTAATAGTGCATTAGGTAGATTTATTATAAAGAAGACTATTGGGAAGACCAAAGTATTTCTTAAAACAGACTTAAACCAATTACCAATAGCTGCATTATTACCAGGAATCGCTCCCAAAGTAATCTGTAATGGACCTAGGATGACAGAAATGAGAAGCTGGAAATATGCTTTAAACAGAGTTATCAAAACCTTTATTGCTCCAACAAATATAATTACAAGAATAACAAGAGCTATTAGTAACCCTACAACACCTACTCCCATTAGAACCAATGGTAGAGTAGCTGCCCCTGCAATTCCTGCAATCCCTCCAAGGGAAATTAGTGCCCCTAGACCCAACGCAGTCCCCGTTCCACCAATTATTCCAGATGTAGCACCCAACCCTCCTCTAAATACACTCCCCATTATTGGACCCAAGCCTGAAATTGGATTAGCATCACTTATTCCAAATATGTTTACTATCAAAGCAATCAAAAGCCCTCCGAAATCTATTACTAAACCTGCAATGGCAAAACTGAAAGTAGCGATAACTAAAGACATAATTACTTTCGGTAAGACATTACCTAAAGTAACCATAGTTTGACCCCCAAGCTTATGCCTAAACATAATCATAAAGCCTGCAATAATCATAATAACAACAAAGAAAACATAAGAAAGATTTAAGATACGTGACCAAAGAGAAGAAATACCAGAAGCTTTTAGCTCTTCATATCCTGTAGGAGGATTATTAGCTGCGTACAATGATGTAATCTGCTCTTTATACCCTGGAATCCACTGTTGAGCCAAATGATCAGATACATCAACTAAAGGATAATTTGCATATATCGCAGTTGCGGCATCATCTGTCATCCCAATTAATCCTCTCCTAAGATCATAAGGTACATTTGATTTGCTTAATTCTTCTTGGGTTTCCTCGTCAAGAATATCTTCACCTCCTAAATAGACAACCCCTCCCCAAAGATTTGTGACATTTTGTTGACCCAAACTAGTTGCGGAATTATCCTCAGTTTTGTTCTCTACTTTATTTACAATGTTATGAAATTCCTTCTCCCCTTCCCAGTCTGGATTAATAACATTATCCTCTTGTGCATAAGAGTTAAATGCTAGAAAAAAAACAAAAATAGTTACTAGAGAAGTAAAAATAATATTAAAACTTCTTCTATGAGTAATCTCCTTAATTTTTCTGTAAAAGGAATATATACTTTTAACTTTGCTCATTAATTATGTTAATAATAATTTAATTTAATTCTCTATTTATAAAGGAATAGGATTATTTCTCTTTCCTCTTACACTATTTTGCAAAAAGTTATTATACTGCTCAGCTGATGGGGTAGATTCAACGTTTGGAATATCATCAAATTCGCTTACTTTAAGCTCTTTATATAAGTGTGTCATATCCCAAGCACATTTAACAGTATAGCTTTTACCCTCAATTATTACCCCACACTCTGTTGTGTAGTATGTTTTCCCTGAAGTATCTGCAGAGGGTGCTTGAATAATTTTATTTCTTCTATCCATATATGAATTTGTACATACACCATTTTCACCACAGGCTTCATCCGAACCGAAGGGAGAAGCCATTATTATGACTATATCCTCAACACTAACACATTCTTCTTGATCTAGCAGACATTTGTTCCAAAAGACATCATCAAAAGTCTGGATGAATGAAATTGCTCGACTCCAAAGAGAATCATGGCACCCTTTTAAAGTTGTATCCCATGTAATAAACTTATCTGCGGTTTCATTACACTGCTCTATTACTTCGTCCTGTATCTCTTCTGTTTTTCTTTCATTAGGATATCTATACATATCTAACATGAATTCTGATCTCGCATTTGATTTTGTAGGAGTAACATTAGACTTGTTATTATATATTTCAGAATCACATTGATTTGTAAGTTTTGAGTCCACTCCTATTTTACCTTCCTCTGATATTTCAGCACTGGCATCTGAGCCATGACCAACGGAATATGAAGTTGTGAAAGGTTGGTCTTCCGAGGAATCTTTATACTTGTTAATCTGTTTTCTAGGAGGTAACTCCGAATTAGCCGTAAGATCATCTATCTGCTCTCCAGCTGCTTTGTATGTAGGTGTCTTAGATGTTATCTTTCTATTTGAATCCGCAACTTCCATTCCAGAGAAAAGCTCTAAAGGAACCGTTACAGATACAAGCTTAATTTCCGAATCCTTACTTACCTGATTTCCACTTCTTGTCCCATTTTGATAATCAACCGTACCCGCACCCGATCTATAACAGATTGATTGGGATTCAATATTTATAGCCGAGCCACAAGATACACTTTGCCCTAAAACTTCTCCCTCTTCTGAAGAGGTTTTTTGATTAATAATCTGTAGCGTTCCGATTTTGTTAGGCTCAGAAGTATCAAGATCTGTAACTGAGGGAGAGATAGTATTTAAAGAGATTTCATTATGCTGGATTACAGTTTTTGCATAACTCTTTTTAAACTGATTAACAACCGATACAATCGTGAAAGATACTAATGCCATTGATAAAAGCAGGAAAATCGGCTTTAATTTTTTAATTATTGATTTCATCAAGATAATTATTTATGAACTATTCCATAATCTAGAAGTAGAGCTACCTTTGTTTTGGTTTCTCCTCCTACCTTACTAACATCCAATTCTATATCATTCTGCCCAAGATTAAAATCAAAAGTAGAATCTTCTGCACCCAAAACTGTTGCCTGCAAAATATCTTCGTCTGAAAATGTAAAATATGATGAACCATCGCTACTTCTAGCATCTCCTATAACTACCATCCATAAACTATCTGTATCAGGTATGGTTGCGAGATAGCCTGAAGATCCCGATGTCCCAGCACCATCATTATCAATTAAATTAAAAACTAAAACCAAATCTGATGGATCAGGAGTATTTATTACTTTTCCTTCTCGTGTATCTAGTGCAGGGGCCATGCTGAGGTTAGGATATGTAGTAACGGTATACAGCTTTCCATCATTATCATATACTGTATCTCCAGAGTGTACCTCAAAGTAATATGTTGTATCAGGTTCTAGTCTACCAGTATCAATATAGTGGGAGAAATACTCTTTTTTTGTTGTCAATGTATCTCTAGTGTCATTAATCTCTTGATCAAGAGCTCCTTTTGATTTTCCGAATTTTACATAACCTTGCTCTTTGACATTTGATCTCCAAGCAATTACAAAATTAATATCTGTTAAGTTAGCAATTAAGATACTCTCCTCCCCTGTTGTCATATTGGCATTAACAATAGTACTACCTGAGGTTAAATTACCCCAAGGGACATCCTGTCTAACAACATATGTACTATTTTGGGGAGTTGGGGTTGGAATAGGGGTAGGAGTTGGAGTTGGGGTTGGAACAGGATCTGGTTTAGGATCAGGCTCAGGATCTGGGATGGGGGTTACAACAGTGCCTAATATTGACTCCGCTGGGAAGTAAGAGGTCACTTTGTTAATATCAATCTCTTCTAAAATTAACTCCTCATTAAGTCTTCCACTTGCATTAAATAGTTCTGAATACGCTCCCTCTAAGATAGATGCTTTATATAATCCATCGCGAGCAATAATGATTAATTCTGTAATATCAGTAACTCTAGTTAAGCTTTTATCACTAATTTTTCTAAAAGAGGAGAGCTGTATAATCCAATTTCCATTACTTGGTACTTCTGAAGAGACTGGGTAAACACTCTTATCTTTAAATAGGGCATAAACTAAATATGCATCTGAATTTGCTCCAGAAATCGTACCGTATACTGGGTTGGGAACAGGAGTTTCTTCTCCAATTTGGGCAGAAGTAAATTTGTAATCCCCCAAAGTCCCTTTTGAATATTTTTCATTGTCTGAAACTATTGTAAAAAAATACTCTGTAGATGGCTCAAGCCCCTTTAAAACAACATAGTGTGTTTGCCTTTTGCCAGTTCCTCTTTTGTCTAATACAGGGTTTTGCTCCGTCCCATTTAATACAGGTACAACATAGCCATCAACAGCTTTGTCTGTTACCCAACTTATAGATAATGAACTAGTAGTCAAATTTGTTACCACTACATCTTGAGGTGTCGTATCACCACTAGCATTTGTCAGAAGTTGAACTCCTTTATACACCGCAAAAATTGTTAACGGAATGCCAACAATAAGGAGTATTACATAAGTTAGCTGTCTCTTTTGATGTGGTGTTAATGTCATTCATCCATAATACTAATAAGGGGAAACAATTTCAATGAGCTACTTACCCCTTATCTTGATTTAAATCCGTCCACTACTCCTGATACGACATTTACCGCAGAAGACACCTTTTGGATAGCTCCCGTTATTTGAGAAACTGGGCCTCTAATTCCATTGATAATACGGGTTGCTTCAGATACTATCCCACTTATTTCATTCATATTTTTCTGAATTTCTTTAACAGTATGCTTGGTCTCTTTAAGGAGCATAGCTAAATGATATAAGACATAACACACAAAAATTGTTAAGATCCCTACTATAACCATCCAGTATATACTTGGTATCTGATCCATATTCTGTAAATATAAAATTAATGTATATATACAATTATGATTGTCTTTACCAATATATGTCAAGTTAAAATGATATAATCAGTCATGAATAGATTTTTCATAAAACACAAATTAAGTATTAATGATGTTACCCACCTATCTGACACAGATAGTGAATTAGTAATCAATAAACTAAAATTAAAACCTGAACACTTCATTGAGATAGAAACATACGAAGCACTTTTTTTAGGCATAATCACTGATACCAGATCTAAGTCTGTAGAGGTTGAAATATTAGAGAAGATCTCTGAAAAAAAGAGAAAGGATATCTTTGATTTAACGGTAGCACAATCCTTAATTGGGAAAGATAAGTTTAATTTCTTTTTAGAGAAATCCGTTGAAATAGGTGTAGATATGATAATCCCAATTGAATCACACTACTCAACAATAACTAGAAATAAGGCGATAAAAGAGTATGGCCTTTGGAAAAAAATTATTAAAGATGCTACAGAGCAATCAAGAAATCCAAAGCCTACCGTCATTGAAAAACCAATAAAGTTAAAAGATCTAGATACAAAAAAATATGTGAACAAGATATGCCTATCCACAGAAAATACCAAAAGTGTTTCCTTACGTACATACCTTAAAGATATAGATATTAAAAATCCCTTTCTTGTTACAATAGGTCCAGAAAAGGGTTGGAGCAGTAAAGATTTAACATTCTTTGATGATAATGGGTTTACCTTCATTAACTTAGAGGGAAATATCTTAAGAACAGAAACTACTGGATTAGTAGTAAGTAGTATAATTAAATACTTAAAAGGAGAAATTTAATGGGAAGAAAGAGATTAAGAAATAATTACAAAAAACCAAGACACTCTAATTTCGGGGGAAATGAAAAGTACTTTACAAAAGATGATATTTTCATTTCAAGAATGGCTAGCATTTTAATGATTCCGAAATCGAGAGTTGTATCTCTGTTTAATCAAAGAGCAAAAACAACCATACGTTTGAACGGGTTAAAAGGTAATGTAAAAGAAACATATAGATTACTAAAATCTCGAGGCTATGATTTGCAAAATATCCCATGGGCTCCTAATACTTACTTTATAAATAATAGGGATAAGGCAGAGATATCTCAAATTAGGGAATACCAAGATGGACTTTTCTACATACAAGATCTGTCAAGTATACTTGCTACTTTGGTACTTGAGCCAAAGCAGAAAGAAAATATCTTGGATATGTGCTCTGCTCCTGGTAGCAAGACTACGCATATTGCAGATATTACAAACAATAAAGCTAACATCTTAGCTAACGAGCTAGAAGTTAACCGTACAAACTCCTTGCGTAATGTTATCAAGCAGTTCGGAGCAGATACAGTCAAAATCACTTTAAGTGATGCAAGGGATTTTGGGAAAAAATATCCTGACTATTTTGACAAAGTACTTCTAGATGCACCTTGTAGTGGAGAGGGCAGAATATATTTAAGAGGTAATAAACCATTAAGATTTTGGAGTATAAAAAAAATAAAGAGTAGTTCTTTAATTCAAAAAGAGCTTCTAGAATCAGCTTTTATTACCTTAAAAACAGGTGGTACCCTTGTATACTCGACATGCACACTAGAGCCTGAAGAGAATGAAGGAGTCGTTAGCTCTCTACTTAAGAAACATAGTAACGCATATATAGAAGAGATTCCTATTGTATCTTCTGCGGAATTTGAAAATTACAAAAAACATATTACAAATGGAGTTACATCTTGGAGTGGAAATACATATCATCCATCAATGAAAAAGACAGTAAGGGTTATACCCTCCTCAGAGATGATGGGCTTTTATATTGCAAAAATTACAAAAAAATAGGAGATTTCTCTCCTATTGAATTGCTACTCAGTACTTTCCTTTGGACCATCAACCTGCTTTATACTTAGTTTTAGTTTCCCATCTCTTTCTTTAGAGAGAAGTTTTACTTTTACCTCATCTCCTTCGTTGAGATACTTCCTAACATCTTTTACAAAGCCATCTGCAATTTCTGATACATGTACTAATCCTGAAATACTAGGAGCAATATCAACAAATGCCCCATACTCCATGATTGTAGCCACTTTCCCATCGTAAATTTCGCCGACTACTGGTACTAATCCAAGCTTTTTAACATAACTCAAGGCAGCATCAATGGAGCTCTGTTCCATTGAATAGATATTTACTGAACCATCCTCTTCAACAGAGATTTGGGCTCCCGTCCTTTCAGTTAATTCTCTAATATTTTTTCCACCAGGGCCAATTAATTCTCCAATCTTTTCTACTGGGATAGATGCCCTTGCAACTTTAGGAGCAAACTTCGACAACTCCTGTTTTGGTTCGACAATTGCTTTCTCCATTACTTTTATTACTTCTAATCTTGCTACTTTGGATTTAGCGAATGTTTCTCTTACTATCTCCATACTTAAGCCCGCTATTTTGTTATCCATCTGTACAGCAGTAACACCATCTTTCGTACCTGTAACCTTGAAATCCATATCTCCATAGAAATCTTCAACTCCCTGTATATCTGTAAGGATATTGAAGCTACCATCCTCATGCGTTACTAAACCGCAAGCTATTCCAGCAACCATCTTTTTAATAGGGACCCCCGCAGCCATAAGGGCTAGAGTAGATCCACACGCTGATGCCATTGAGGAGGAACCGTTTTCACCTTGGATTTCTGACATTACTAAAATCGTATATGGGAATGTATCAACAGAAGGAATTACAGGGATTAATGCTCTCTCAGCTAACATACCGTGACCAATCGCTCTCCTACTTGGAGAAAGCCTTACTCTATCCACATCTCCATATGCAAAAGGCAAATCATTGTAGTAGTGCATATATCTCTTCTCTTTTTCACCTAACATATCATCTACTAATTTTGCATCTTCTAAGGTCCCTAATGTAGCAATGGTGAGAACCTGAGTTACTCCTCTGGTAAACAAACCTGAGCCGTGAACTCTTGGTAATAAATCGACTTCACTATCCATCTCTCTAATTTCATCATACCCTCTACCATCAACTCTTTTTTTCTCCTCTATGACATATTTTCTCATTGTTTTCTTAAGAAGTTTTTCATACCCTTCACTCATTTGAAGTTTAGTATACTTTCCTTCGAACTCTTTATATATCTCTTCTTTGGTTGCTTCATGTAGCTCTTTCTCGCCCACCAAAAGATTATTTAGTATTCTTTCACCTAAGAATTTTTCAATTCCCTCTAACATCTCCTCATCCAAAGCTTTTGATTCATATGTTTTATCCTTTTTCTCTAAAAGTTTTACAAACTCATTTTGTGCAGTAATCCATTTTTTCATTTCATCTAAGCCCATCTCCATCGCTTTCAATACTTCCTCCTCTTCTATTTCATAACAGCCTGCATCAATCATTGTAAAGAGCTCTCCATCACCTCCTAATACATAATTAAGTGTATTCTCTTCGGACACATTCTCATAACTATCGTAAGCAGCCTTTATTTCACCACCTATCTTGCCCATTCTTACACCAGCAATAGGGCCATTAAATGGTGCTTTAGAATTAAGTAGTGCTACTGATGCAGCGTTAATGGCTAGTAAAACAGGATCATTCTGCTCATCATATGACATTACGGTCACAATGAGACTTAACTCATCCATATAATCCTCTGGGAATCTAGAGCGTAGTGCCCTATCAATCATTCTAGCTTTAAGGATAGCATCGTCACTAGGAAATCTCTCTATCTTTACAAACCTAGAACCACTAATTTTACCTGAAGCATAGAATCTTTCAATATACTCAACTGACATAGGGAAATAATCTCCCTCCTGTCTCACAGGGGCCGTATTGACATTAACCTCAACAACGGTATCCCCCATTTTAGCAATAATTGCACTCTCTGATTTTAATGCAAGTTTTCCTGTCTCAAAAGAGCACTTCCTTCCATCAATCTCAAATTCATAAATCTTGTGATTAAACAACATAAAAAAGTAAATATAAAATATTAAATAACAAAAATAATAACTTTGTAGTTATATCAAGAGAAAGGGAAAAAAGAAAGTTCTTTTTAAAGATACCTTAAATATTTATCTTCTTTGAAAAAATTTCATATCTTTCAGATTCATTTTGAGAAAGATATTGAATAAGTCTTCTTCTTTTACCAACTTTTTGGAGCAAACCTCTTCTAGAATGATTATCCTTTTTATGCTCCTTGAGATGTTCACTCAATCTGCTAATTTCTTCTGTTAATATCGCTATCTGAACTTCTGGAGAACCAGTATCTCCCTCGTGCAAGGCGTATGTATTAACAATCTTTTGTTTTTCTTCTTTAGATAATGACATATATTCTAGATTATCACCATATTTTTAATTTGACAATAGGCAACGTGATATAGAACCTATTTTATATTATTATAGGGTTTGTGTCAATTATTCCTATTAACGAGAAACCTTGTAACAATATATTTCATCGCCTACACTCGCGTTTACCTCCACATCCAATATCACTCCACACTCCTCTCCCTGCTTAATTTCGTGAACAGTATCCTTATTTTTTCTGAGAGAGAGTATCTTTCCTTCTCCAACGATTTCGTCATTACGAACAATGTAACTTTTACAATCTCTCTTCAAAATCCCCTCTTTCACTCTGCAGCCCAAAACTAAAGAACCATCTGAGAGGGTAAACATCATTTTGATAATACCGTTACCTATCTCTTCCTCTACCTGTTTAGGAGTTGATAGCATTTCTAATGCATCTTCTATCTCTTCAATAAGTTTGTAAATCACAGGGTATATTCTTACTAAGACACCATTCTTTTTAGCAATATCCTCTATACCCTTCTCAATTCCAACTTCAAAACCAAGTAGTATTGCCTTTGAAAGCTTTGCCATCTCTACATCTTTGTTTGAGATATTACCTACTCCACTAGATACGATATTAATTATAGATCCTTCCACACTAATCTTATGAAAAGAGCTCTTAAGTGCCTCTAGAGATCCTTGTGAAGAGGTCTTAAGGATGACATTCAGTTGGGCATCACCATCTGTTTGTTCCTCTGAAAAAATTGCCTCGAACATATCATCTTCTATTAGGCTTTCCTCATTCCCATCACTATCAGTTGAATAAAGGGTAGAAAGCAGTTTTATATCATTCTCTTCTAAGATGTATATCTCAGAACCTGAAGGTATTAAATTTGAGATACCAATTACCTTACCTCCATAGCCACAGTAAAGGTCACAGATGTTTTCACCCTCCTCAGATACAATTCCCTTTACTTTCTCAACTACAAACTTATTCTCATTTTTATACCCTAACCACGAGCCTTTACAAAAATCTCCACTTACTAACACTAAGCTAGACATATTTCCTTTCATCCTATCCTTTACTGATTCTAAAACGAATGCTTTAGCTACCACCTTAGGTGGTAATTTCCCCCTATCTTGAACACCCTCTACCTCTGCGACTAGATTTATTAAATCTAGTAATTCCGAAATACCCTTTCCTGTCTTACCCGAGACTTCGATAACAGGTATATTTCCTCCCATTCCTTCAATTAGTAACCCTTCATTGGTGATATCTCTTTTTATTTTTGCTAAATCTATATCGGGTAAATCTACCTTGTTAATGACTACAATTGGCTTAGCTGATGAATTTTTAATAATGTTTATTGATTCAACTGTTTGAGGCTTAACTCCATCATTAGCTGCAACAATCAGAAGTACTATATCCGCAATATTTCCACCTCTCAATCTCATTAAATCAAAAGCCTCATGCCCTGGAGTATCTATAAAGGTAATTTTCTTAGATGAATCATTATTAGGTGCAACTGTAAATACAGATATTTTCTGCGTAATACCACCAGCTTCACAACTTTGAACGTGACTTTTCCTTATGTAGTCGAGTATTGTAGTTTTTCCATGGTCAACATGACCCAATATAGCAACGATTGGTACCCTGCTTTGGACACATACCTTTTGTTTGTCATCTTTCTTAACCATCTAAAACTACTCTTTCTCATTTTAATTACTCTTTATTTGTATCTAAAGATTCTTCTTTGATCTCATTTATACTCTCTTCAACCTCATCTTTTTGCTCCTCTATAACTTCACCATCACTTTCTTTCTCTTTTGGATCTTCAGTTTCCTCTATAACTTCACCATCTGCTCCTACAATATCTATTTTCATTCCAGTTAACTTCCATGCGAGTCTTACATTTTGCCCATCTCTACCAATGGCAAGCGAAAGCTGATCAGAAGGAGAAACTACTGTAGCAATATCATCTTTAATATCAACAGACTCCACTTTTGCCGGGCTTAATGCATTAGCAACAAACTCTTCCAAATCCTCATCCCACTCTATTATATCAATTTTTTCTTCACCTAGCTCGTTCATAACATTTGCAATACGAATACCTCTCTGCCCAACACATGAGCCGATAGGGTCTATCCCTTCCTGATGAGATACAACTGCAATCTTACTTCTAGATCCAGCCTCTCTTGCAACTGCCTTGATTTCTACAACACCAGACTCTATCTCAGGCACTTCCAGCTTGAATAGCTCAATTAAAAATTGAGGATCTGCCCTTGATACCAAAATCTCAGAATCTTCAATACTCTTTAACAATACTTTGTACCTATCTCCAACTCTATAGAATTCATTTGAAATCTGTTCCTCTTGGGGCATATATGCGATAGCTTTACCAATTTCCATTATCGCAGAGCCTCTTTGCATTCTTTGCATAAGGGCTGTATATACCTCTCCAATTTTATCACTGAATTCACTGATAACAGCATCTTTCTCAGATTCCCTTATCTTCTGCAAAAGCACCTGCTTAGCTGTTTGAGTAGCAATTCTACCCAAATCCTCAGAAGGCATCTCTATTTGAACAGAATCACCAATCTCAACATTTGGGGATATCAATTCCGCCTCACTTAATGCAATCTCTTTTTCATTATCATCAACTTTTTTAACCACCTCTTTTAGAGCAAACAGCTTAAATTCACCTGTCTCTCTATCTACTTCTACTACTAAGTTACTCCCAACCTTATCTTCACCCTCTTCATACTCTACTTTCCCATATTTTTCTTTTTTTACAGCACTAAGAATAGAGGTCTCTAAGGCCTTAAATACCTCCTCTTTATCTATTCCTCTCTCTGCAGCTATTTGATTAATTGCTGCTACTAATTCTGATGTCATTGCCATATTAGCAAAATATTAAAAATTAATAGATATTTACTAAAAAAAGGTGAGAAAACATCTCACCCAAACCTTTAAATCATCATCC
>CAZPFV010000002.1:0-3328 GCA_964585985.1 uncultured Candidatus Saccharibacteria bacterium | reverse complement strand
GCTAGCTTCTCCCAAAGCTTTTTCTGCTCTCGACTTACTCTTTTTGGGATATCAACATCTATACGGACATAAAGGTCACCTCTTACACCCTCCCTACCAATTATCGGAACACCCTCTCCTTTAATCTTGAATATCGTGCCTGACTGAGTCCCAGAGGGAATCTTTAATTTTACATCCTTTTTAATTGTCTCAATATCTATCTTTCCTCCCAAAACAGCAGTATGTACTGGAATGCTCTCTGCAGAATACAAATCACTACCTCTTCTATCAAATTTTTCTGAAGGCTCTACCTCTACCTCAATGAAGAGGTCTCCATATTCACCCCCTAAGCTAGCATTACCTCCACCTCTAAAACGCAAAACCATACCATCGTATGCTCCTGCAGGAATCCTTATCTCCATCTCTTCTGTCTTAGACTCCAAAGCTGTACCTTGACAATTAGTACATACCTCCTCAGGGATAGTACCTTCGCCTCCACACTTTGAACATTGAGCCATAACAGAAATTTGTCCCAAGAAACTATCCTGAACCTTCCTTTCTCTTCCACTCCCCTTACATACATCACAGGTTTTTCTCTTTCCGGTCTTACTTCCAGTCCCATCACATACAGAACACTTAACATTCCTCGTTATCTTTACCTTAAAGTCTCCACCATCCATCGCCTCAACAAAGGTAAATTTCATCTTGTATCTAATATTCTCACCACCAATATGTTGTTTCTGCGACTGCGGATTAAACCCAAAATCAAAACCGAAATCATTACCACCAAAAAATGAGTTAAAAATATCTCCCATATCAAACGGTGCTCCACCGTATGAGTATTCATAGCTCCCACCATTTCCACTTCTAGGATCAAAACCTTGAGTACCTGCATGCCCATACTGGTCATAGGCATTCTTTTTACTCTCATCTGAAAGTACCTCATAGGCTTCTTGAATCTCCCTAAATTTCTCTTCAGCACCATCATCCTTGTTTACATCTGGATGATATTTCTTAACAAGCTTTCTGTAAGCCTTCTTTATCTCTTCTTTTTTTGAATCCTTTTTAACCCCAAGGATTTCATAGTAATCTCTTTTTGCCATACGAGATGTATTCTAGCAGACAAAAGCATTAAGTGCCAATAGGTGACATTGAAACTCAATACTGATAATATATATTTTACAAATGGAAAATGATATTCAAGTGAAAAAAATTAGTGAAAAAAAGATTTCAGATACAAAGAAAGTTCTTTCTTGGGGATTCGGGATACTGGGATTAACAATCCTTCTTAGTCAAGTAATTCCCCTCCTAATCTCATATATATATGGAAGAATAGAGCTCTCAAAACAAGATTTGATAAAGGATCCAGTACCCCAATCATACAAAGAATATATTGAAGATGAATTTGCATATTATGATCCTGGCAAAAGCTACTTTGAAAACCTTTCAGAAAATGCTGAAGGCATGGAATACCAAGGAATGTTTACATATGATTCACAAACGAAAACTTCAAAAGAAATTGTTGTAAACAAGGAGTACAGTAAAAATATGTATATAACTATTGCGGAGATTGGAATTGATAATATTCGAATTACACCAAATGTCGAAAGCTCCAACGAGGAGGTATATGATAAATTCCTAAAACACGGCTTAGCACACTTTAAAGGTACCCCCCTTCCAGGCGATGGAGGAAACTCTTTCATATATGGACACAGTGCTGTAATTAGTTTTTTTAACAAACACTCCAACTTACCTGAAACCATATTTACAAAGCTAGAAAATATTGATATTGGAGATATTGTAGAAATTGCTAAAGGGGAAGAGGATCTTAGGTATGTTGTGAGAAACAAAAAAATCGTTCCCGCAGATGATTTCTCAATATTACAAACACAGGGTGACAAAGAAACGGTTACTATGATGACCTGTTGGCCGTTAGGTGCTGGTATAAAACGATTGGTTGTAGTAGCAGAAAGAATATAATTTATGTAATATATAGGTATATGGATGAGAAAAGAAAGAAGTTAATAAAAATCCTACTAATAGTACTAGGCATAACTCTTGCTCTGTCAATACTTCTCGCCACATTGCTTCCAAAAAAAGGTAAAACCGTTGAAATGACTTTTTGGGGATTTTGGGAAGAGGAGGAAGCTATGCACCCTCTCATCGAAAAGTATGAATCAGAGAATCCAAATGTAAAAATATACTATGCGATACAGCCATTAAAAAACTACGACTCCCTTCTCTATACTAGACTAGAACAAGGATATTTAGAGGGCGAACCAGCTCCAGACATCTCAATGATTCATAATAGTTGGCTTCCTAAGTTTCAAAAATACCTATCTCCTTTACCAAACGAAGTGATGAGTAAAGAGATTTATGCAGAGGAGTTTTATCCCACTGCACTTGATGACTTTACGGGGACAAATGGGGGTATATATGCAATACCTCTCCAAATTGACGGGCTAATGATTATATATAATAAAAAGCTTCTCGCAGACGCAGGATACACTACTCCTCCACAAGATTGGGATTCTTTCATGGAGGCTGCTCAAAAATTAACAAAAAGAAACAGCTCTGGGATAATTACTCAATCTGGATTAGCCGTAGGAACATCAAAAAACATTACTCACTCAATAGATATTCTTTCATATTTTTACCTTCAAAACCTTGCAACCTTAATGAATGATGAAAGAACAGAAATAAACCTTACATCATCAAGAGCAATGTCGGCTTTAAGCAAATATGTATACTTCTCAAAAGAGAAAAATGCAACATGGGCATCCTACCTTCCCAATGACCTCTCTCTGTTCGTAAGAGGAGAGTTAGCAATGATGTTTGGAACAAGCTGGAGAGCACTAGAGATATTAGAATACACTCGAGAGCTTGATTTCGGTCTCGCTCCTTTACCACGTTTAATTAATAATGCAGAGGTATACTACTCTTCGTACTGGGGGACTACAGTAAGCAAGTCCAGTAAAAATGCTACAGAAGCTTGGAAATTCGTAAAGTTCTTAAGCGAACCCGAACAATTGAGAAGACTAAATCAAAACGCTGCAAAGATAAGGACCTTTGGAGAGCCTTACTCAAGAGTATCTATGAACTCTGAGTTACTGGAGAATGAATATACAGAAGCCCTTGGATATATGGCGCCATATATGAAATCCTGGCAGATGGGAGAGCAAGCATTTGTAGAAGAGAAACTAAGTAATGCAATAACAGAGATTGCAGAAAGTAATAGAAATATAAATACCGTAATGAAAAATACTCAAACAGAAATTAATGAAAAGCTTGCAGTAAGTAATAAATAAAAGAATAATATATATTAATGAGTTACAAAGTTGCCCAACTA
>CAZPFV010000001.1:29198-83461 GCA_964585985.1 uncultured Candidatus Saccharibacteria bacterium | reverse complement strand
TTATAGATCAGGATTTACCAATAGAGGCGGTGTATGTATGGTTTAATAAGAGTGGGAGTAAGCCTATTACTCCCATGAGTATTGATCTAAACAATGACTCTACACCTCAAAAATATGGCAGTAGAAGTAAGGGAGAATTCGGTTTTATGCTACATAACAAGGCTGGTATATGGACACCCTACATCCCAGCTATAGCAGGAACAGGAGAAGGCTCATCCGATCTTTGGAAACAAGCCCTAAATGAATACTCTGAAACAGTTGATGGTAAGACTGTAATTTCCATACCTGGACCAACAGGTATTATTGCAAAAGTACTACTCTACTCTATAACCCCTTCTAATAATGGTAAAACAGTAAAGTTAAAATTCAGTTTAAGTTTCAAAGCTAATGACAATAATTTTCTTGCTAATGTTGCTGAAGAAGGAGAATATAAAATATGGTTAATGGCAAATGATACATTTGGTTTTACACCATATGATAATTATGAGGATAGGGAAAATGTCGTTAAGAATGCAATTAAAAACAGATGGATAACTAACGAAAGGATACGATATTATGACCAATGGCAAAAAACATCAGTCGTATGGAATTTAAATTTCTATCTCCCAACAATTGTTCTGACAGTAAAACCTAGTAGCAGCTCCTCATCTGGAATAGAGTTAGATTGGAAGTTTAATCATTCGGGCGGTGGTCTACCAGATGAATTCAGTGATTTGGTACTTAATATATACAAAAGCAAGGGGTTAGCTATTGATCCAATTTCTTTATCAAATATTAATAATGGAGGAGCTAGTTCTATGGATCTCAACAATGGTCTAAAGCTTAAAGAAGAGGGGAATCATGATGATCTCGTTGGATCACTAGAAGCAAGTGTAAATGAATATCTATTAAAAATTCATGGAGGTAATGGTAATGGCTCAGCCCTTCTTACTTTGAATAATGTCGGTCAAGGTAGTCTACACTTCTATCTCACAGCCTTTGATAAAGGGGGAAATATCGGAAGCCATAATGATCTTAAACTGGATTTAAGAGATTGGTTAATTACTCAAGGAGGTTTACTGTATTCTGATGAAATAAAGATTAATGTCGATAATCGAGGGGATTTGACTGATTGGCTCGATTCAAAGAATTTACTTAAAGAGATAGCACGAGCTCATGCAGATATATCAACCGAGCTAATTGGTAAAAGTGGAGCTACCCCTGTTGCACCCTCTAGAAGTGGAGCAACAGAGTCATACATGATACAACCGTTTTTATCTTCTAATCCGCCTAATGGATATTACAATTCGCTTAAAAATTCATTTAACAGAAGGAAAGATACAATAGCACATACTTTAAAAAATTTGGGCAGTGTTACCTCCTTATCAGGAAATCTATCTAATCTGGGCGAAGGGGTGGAACCTAATCAAATAGCTGTTGGTGATACTGTAGGTACTCTAACTGTAAGCTCATCATTTAAGTGTGATAGACAGGGGGTATTTTTCGTTGATGGTGATTTAATTATTGATGGGAGAATTACTAATGCGAATGCACAGAAGGATGCCTGCATATTTATAGCATCTGGTAATGTAACAATTAAGGCTGGGAATAAAATGAGTACTTCGCAATTGCAGTATGATGAAATAAATATGTATCTATTATCTGATGGACAGATATCTATTAAAAAAGATGCTGAAGGAGATGGCCTTTACATTAGTGGTGGTATTCATACTATTAAGGAGGCCACGGATGCAATTAGAATGGAAAGGACATTAAGGGTTGCGGATAGATTAAGGTATCCCGCAGTAGTTGTAAATCATCATTCTAAGTATGGAGTATTAGCTAGATCCCTATTTGGTATCCTAGTAAATATGCAAGAGACAGAGGTGGGTATTACTCCCTATTAAAAGTGATATAAAATTACGGTTCAATTAATATTATGTGTATATAACTACTAATCGATTATGACTAAAAATAATACAATTAAAAAGATTATCCTTATATTTCTCCTCGCACTTCTAATAGCGTCAGGGGTATATCTCTATTTTTTAAATACACTAAAAGATGAGAAGGACATATATAAGCAAAGATTTGAAACTGTAACTCAACATATTGAAGAAAATCAGCTTGTAATTGAACTGTATATTGAAAAATTTGATAAAGATACTTGTGAAATCAAATATAATAATCTTGCTATTAAAGATGTTCTTAAAGTTCCTTGTACAAAAATAGTGAAGAATGAATTTAACAGTAGTGGGATATATAAAATTGATATCACATTCAAAAAATATAATCTCTTCCCGGGTAAGGGATATACTATTGATGAGATGCAAATTATTTCCAACAATCAGACAATCTCCTCACCTGTATATTCGGAGTACTTTAATGGAGTAAAGCATATGCTTAGTCAATACTCCATCCAAGAGAATGTGGGTTGTATTACGGGGGGAGTTACAAGGGATAAAATTATTTGGGGATGTAATGATTCTAAAGATCTTACAGAAGAGTACCTTCAGTTAACATACCTTACTTACCAAGTTGCTAAGAAATATGATGACAAAGAGTTGTATGAGTATGTAAATAGGGAGATAGAATATATTAATAATAACTATTCAAAGGAAGATTTAAGAGTTGAGTATAAACCGAATGCTTATCTATTAAAATTAGTAGAGATAGGGTTAGATGAAAGCTTCACTGAGGGTTACGATGCCTTTGATGCCGACTCACTACAATTTATGGATTTTGCTGAAATTAAATTAAATAAAGATTTTACAAATCTAAGCCTAGAGAGTGAGTCCTTTTCTATAGAGTATCGTGACATTGTTCAATACTCGAATAATTCAAAACTTTTTGATGAAATCGGTATGGATAAAGGATACTCTAAATCTCATCAGAATATGATGATTGAGACATATAATGAATCCGATTTACTTTTAAATGGTCTCTGTACTATTGCATATACAACAGAGAATGAAGAGATATATAAATTTCTAAAACCGAAGATAGAGGAAGTGATAAAGAATGAGATAGATACTGCGATTACAAGAAATTTCGTAGAATTAAATAATTGTTTTCTTGCAAGTCAACTGTTTAATTCTCCAATTGAGTCTTTGGAGGATACCGTAAAGGAGCTCATCAGACATACTACAGTTACTAATGAATCAGGGGCTTTTATTGTTAGTTCTGTAAGTTTGGAAGACTCAGAATTGAAATTAATGAGCTATCAATTGAGAGATAATTTGATATATTTATTGTATTGGACAGAAAAATAATTAATCCAAGAACACTCATTATTCTAATTACGTTTTTAATAGCTTTTAGCTTTGCTTATTTCTCAACGCCTACTCCATTATCGGCATGTTGGTGTAGTGGTTCTACAAAGGTTTGCGAACTTACACCAGGTGGATGTTGGCCTACTGGTTGTAGAAGTGCGTGTAGCAGTGATTGCTTGGAGAATGGTACATGTTATGCATCATCCGCGTTGTGTGGTCCCGGTAAGATGTATCAAGGCTCAGGATGTTGTTGGGGTGGGACATATTCGTATACCTCTTGTTCCTGCGGTTGTAGTGGTGGTTCTTGTAATTCTACTTGCTCTGCTGGTTGGGGAAGTTGTTCTAATGGAGACACCAATTCAACAGACTCATATGCTTGTGGATCTAGAACACATACTAATTCCTGTTGTGGGACCTCCAGTGAAGACTGTTGGTGTCGTTGTATTAACTGTACCCCTCCTACTCCAGTTTGTCCTAGTGGAACATCAACAACAAATAGTATCCCTACAGACCCACTGTACCCTAAAACCTCTGATTTCCATTCTACTCAAACAGAGTATTGTGATAGGACAAATGGTGTCTCAACGAATAATTGTAACCCAAAGAGAAATAGTACCTCTATAAATTGTTACTGCAATGCCTGTACTCCTCCACTATGCTCAACCCTAGGATATTTCGAATCTGCCCAGTACCAATCAGGTGTTTACCAAGGAAAAGTCGCAGACTCAAGTACAGCCAGTTGTAGAAGAGGAAGCTCTTCTACTCCAAACAGGACAACCCTTTGTGATTTAACATACAGAAGTTGCTACTGTAGTTCTTGCCTGAAATCATGTCCATCTCCATTAACAAATACAGGGAATGCTAATTTAATTCTAAATGATTTTAGAGAGTGTACAAATGATTGTGGTGTGAAACCCCTAGAAAGTGAAGATGACTGCTATGAACCATCTTCACCCCAGCCTACAACCAAATTAAGTATAGTTGTGAACGACCCAGCTCCAACCGCTAACGGTTATGATTTTGTAAGCCATACTCACACAGGGAGTAGTAGTACTAACTCTAGAATTGGAAGCTTAAATGATCCCCTTCTCCCGATAAAGATGAAAGCCACCTATACCGACAATGATGGCGCAAACGATATTGAAGGCATGTTTGTATGGTTTAGAGAGAGTCACTACACTGGAGTGCCCAACACTCCAGTAAATCTATCAACGAGTGCTACTCCTCAATCCTCTGCACGTGATAGTTGGGGATTCATGCTAAGAAGAAACGGAACTGATTGGATCCCGTATGTACCCTCTTACGCTGGGGCAACTTCATATTGGACAGTAGCGACCTTGTCAACAACAGCGTTCTACAAAGTATTTGATATCGCGAGTCCTAATAACCAACAAATGGTACGAGTGTCAGTACTAGCCCCACCTTCTGTATCAGCAGGTAATAATAATGAGTTAAATATGGAATTTAGTTTGCAATTCTCAAGTAGTGCTGGAACTCGTTACGGTGGACAGGTGCAAGACGGAAATTACGATATTTTCCTTCTTGGTTTAGACAAATTTAGTTTTACCCCGTACGACAACTATCCAGGAATAAATTACGGAGGATATTGGCAGTCCAACTTCTTAAGACATGGCTATACAGACCTGTCTTACTACTGGCCAGATGCTAATACTTTAAGATATAAGCCGTCACAAAACCAAACATATGCTAGAAATTGGACAGACTCAGGAAAGAATTGGGTAATAGACTCAGTCAGTCCAACAATTAATGTAAACACAGAAATTCAGGAAAATAAAATAATTGTAGAATGGGAAGCGGGAGATGATAGAAATCTTTATGCAATTGTAGGAAATGTATACTCCTCTGCTACGGATATAAATAGGAAGGAGATAGATATTGATCTAGTTGGTACTCCCTCTCATACGATTTCATTAAGGAATGGAGACGGTATTTTTCAACCAGAGCCAAGTAGTGGTAGCGGTGATTTAGTAGGAAAGCTAAATGGGGATTGGTCATTTCAAGTTCAGCCAGCACACCTGAACTCCTCAACAAATAGTGGAACTGTAAGTATAGATGTAGGACAAAATACTCAAGGAGCCATCAACATATATTTACATGTATTTGATTATGCAGGTAATATGACCACTTTCTCTGTGGGTGAAAATCTCTCAGACAGATTCTTAACTGGTGGAGGCTTACTCTACTCTAGTGGAAACCCTTCCTTTGCAGAATTAACATTAGCAAACGACTCATTATGGCAAGGCACCCTTCCTCCCTATCCTTTATCAGCAAGTGATGGTATGCTCCGCAAAAATGGAGGATTAACGAGTGAAATGCTTGCAAACAGAAGTAATGCTTTGGTAAATGCTCCAGCGACAAATTCATACTCTCTAGCGGGACATGGAAATCAAGTAATTTCTCAAACAGAATCATTGTACAAAGATCTAAAAGAAAAGTATGAATATCAGATAACCAATTTAGGGGATGCTTTACAGGAGATAACCTTGACCTCCTCCTCTTTAGCAAATTTAAATACATGCAGTAGAACTTACTGTGCTTTCCATCGCTTAGGAAATCTTACTGTTAATAGTAATTTGCGTTGTGACAAGAAAGCTGTAATATTTGTTGATGGAAACCTATCAATTAGTCCTCCAATACATAGCCAAAATGCAACGACCTTAAGTAATCAAAATGGCTGTATTTTTGTTGTAAGTGGCAGTGTAGTCATAAATGCAGGAACCCATGAAAGACCAAATGTTTTCGAATATGAGAAAGTAAATGCTTTCATAGTTGCAGATGGGGTAATTACAGTTGGAGCTGATAATGTCCCACCTCCAAATATTGTAGATGGTGTATATATTAATGGAGGGTTAATATCTAAAGGAAGTAGTACAAGCATTGTAGTAAATAGGTATCTTAGACTAGAAGAGAGATTAGTATATCCTGTTGTAGCTATTGATTTACATCCTAAGTATGGGTATCTAGTAGAGCAATTTTTTGCTAAAACTACTGTAGTGCACTCTGCTGAGGCTGGAATCAAGCCATAGTATTTAACTAATTTCAAAGATTGAATCATTTCTGCTATCATATTAGTAGTCATAAATTAACTGTCCAGTAAGTATGGCGAAATTGCCAGATCATGTAGGCATAGATTTCGGAACACATACAGTGAAAGCTGTCGAACTAAAGAACATTCTTAATACCCCACAATTGACAAATTTGGGTATGCAATTAACTCCAAAAGGAGTTATCAACAGTGAGGAAAGACAGGATCAAAAAAAATTGGGGGATGCACTCAAGACTCTCTACGCCAACACTAAAATGAAGAATGTAAATGTTGTGATGGCTCTACCCGAGTTCTCAGTATTTACGAGATTTTTAGAATTTCCTGGAGTGAAACAAGAGGAACTCAAACAGGCAGTATATTATGAAGCAAAACAGTATATACCAGTACCAATTGATGATGTGCAAATGAGCTATGTTGTTATAGGGTTTAATCAGGAGAGAAATGCTCCAAGGGTATTACTTGTTGCAGCACCTAAAAAGATAATAGAGATCTATATGAATGTCGCTAATTTCGCAAGTCTAGATTTAATTGCGATTGAAACAGAGTCTGTTGCAATGGGAAGAGCCATGTTTAGATCAATGAAGAAAAAAGATGCAGTTATGTTAGACTTTGGTGCAAACAGTACAGATATGAGTATTATGACAAATGGAGCATTGGTATTCTCGCAAAGTATACCGATAGGCTCTGATGCGCTAACACAGGCAGTAGTTAACAAATTTAATTTTGATTATAACAGAGCAGAACAGTTTAAAAGGAGCTACGGACTAGTCTCATCAGTAGTAGAGGGGAAAATTTACGGTGCCCTACTACCCATTATTGACTCTATTATCATTGAAGTAAGACGAGGAGTAGAATTTTATAAAAATAGAACTTTGAGTGCTCCTCCTATGGAATATCTACTAAATGGTGACGGTGCACTACTTCCGGGCTTAACGGAGTATGTATCTAAATCACTAGGGGTTAGTGCACAAATTGCAAATCCATGGAATAATATAGCAGTGGATAATAGATTTAAAAGTATACTAGCTAAAACAGGGGCGTCGTACTCTGTAGCAATAGGTTTAGCATTAAAAGATGAATAATCAACAACAACCACAACAAGTAAATAGTATCCCTCCACAACAGCAACCAGCTGCTGCACCTGGGCCTATTGCACCTCCCCCAACTCCTACAACAATGGGCGCAACCCTTGCTGAGCCTCAAAAAGTGCAAGCATCAGAGGGTGTTAACCTTATACCATCACTAACTAAGGAGCAGAAGAGTACAATCAAAAAAAAGAATACTTTAAATATTGGGTCTATTCTCACGATTATCATATTTGTAGCCATCACAATCGCTATTGTAGGATTTAACATTATTTCCAAAACACAACTAGCTAGCAAACAGAACTCTTTGAGAAAAATAGAGAAAAGTATTAATGATAGATCAGAGACAATATCTTTGAATAATATTATCTTAACAAGGATTCGTCTTTATCAAAAAGTCGAAGAGGACAGTTTCTCACATAAAAGAATAATTGAGTACTTTAGAGAAATAGGTAGGAAGGTACAAGGTATCAATTTCTCTACTATAGAGATATCTGAAAATTTAGGATTTGAGTTAACAGGAAATGCACCTGATTTAGAACAGCTTTCTCGGCTATGGTATCTGTTTGGTGTAAATGAAAATATAAAAAGTATTAAATTAGAATCTTTTAATAAATCGGATGAAGGCGCGAAATTTACTTTTAGTGGAGTCCTTATTTTAGACAATTTTAAGAATAATTAATAATGGCATTATTAAACAGAACAGATAGAAAAAAGAGTGAGGAGCTAAGGGATATAGCCAAGAGTAAGAAAACAAAATTGACGCTTGGTGATTTGATTATCCCTTTCGCATCTGCGGCAGCATTTGCTATTCTGTCATTTGCTGTTTTTATACCAATGGTAAGATCAGCTTTTGAATATCGTGGAGAGATGAAAGTTGTTGAGGGAAAGATTAAACAGTTAGAAAAATTAGATGAGCAGTTAAAGAGGATAGATGAAGATGCGCTTAGAGATGATGTGCTTACTGCTAAAAAAGTAGTCCCAAATATCTTGTTAGTCTCTGACTTAGTATACTACCTTGATAATCTTGCTAAATCATTAAGTTTGGAAATATCAAAACTGGCATCTTCTGACGCACTAGAGTCTGTTTCTGGACCTATTGCGTATAAAGGGGAGTACAACAACATTATATCTTTCTTAGATGAGGCTCAAAATGTATCCCCCTATATGTTAAGACTAGAGAATGTAGAGCTTAGTAGCTCGAAACGAGAAGATAATTCCGATGTTTGGGAAATTGAATTAACTGTAAGTGGGTACTATATTGCAGATGGCAGTGGAGAGAAAATTGACATTTACTCACCTTTTCAGCCATACACAGAGTATGAAGATATCGTAGAGGTATTTAAAGTAAAAACTGAGAATCGTCTCTAGAGTTAAATCTCATCTTGAAGCATATCCTCGTCGGCAATGTCTGCACTTTCGTGTGCTACTTTATCATCTTTAAGGATTACTCTTACTCTCTTGCCACTTCTTATAGCACTTATTGTAAGAATGTCTCTTATGGAATTTATTGTTCTTCCTTTTCTTCCGATGATAACTCCTTTGTCACTTTCATTTACGTTAATAGTAAGAATTGTTAACCCTGGAAAATCTATGCTTTCCCTTTCATCAATTGAGACATCGTCTGGATAATTGACAATGGATTTAATAATATGCTCTAGTAGTTCTTTCATCTTTTAGAAAAATAAATTAAAGTCTATCAGGTAATTATACCTTCCTTAATCAAAATTTACTAGGAGTAATTATAAGGGGTAGGAAGTTACGCTTCCTTCTTCTCTTTTTTAGCAGTACTTGGCTTTGTAGAACCTCTTTTTAGAGACTTAATTAACCCAAGCTTAACGAAGTATTGAGCTACAGTGTCAGAGGGCTGTGCACCCTTTGCAAGCCACTTAGCTGCGGCTTCTTGATCTACTTCAAATGTTGTAGGCTTATTTCTAGGATTGTAGTATCCAATCTCTTCGATACTTTTCCCATCTCTAGGAGAGGTTGATTCCATAACCACAATTCTGTAATGTGGTTGTCCTCTTCTTCCTGTTCTTTTTAGTCTTATTTTTAACATAGCAAAGGTATTTTAGCAGATGAGATATTAATATTCAAGCTCTTATTTATTATTGTCGATATATATTATTCCTTTAGAGGCGGCATCTTCCTCCGCTCTCTGTTTACTTGTTCCACTACCCTCCCCTATTATCTTACCTTTTATCTTGATTACAACTGTAAACTCTTTATTATGATCAGGCCCTTCTTCCTTAGTTACTTCATACACAGGAGTCACTTTGTACTTAGCTTGAGCAATCTCTTGTATCTTGGTCTTACTATCAATATCCGTTCTGTTTTTAATAATGTTATCTAATTTCTGTATCAGATGCATATGTACAAACTCTTTACTTTTTTCGTACCCTTGATCAAGATATATCGCTCCTATTATAGCTTCGAAGGTATTGGCTAAGAGAAAATTTTTTGTCCTCCCCCCTGTTTCTTCTTCGCCTTTAGAAAGCAGAAGGCTTTCTCCTAGATCTAACTCTTTACTTGTTTCCGCTAAGCTATCTGTTTTAACAAGTGCAGATCTAAAGCTCGTTAATTCACCCTCTGGTCTAGATGGATACGATTCATAAAGATATACTGAAACAATTAACTCTAATACAGCATCTCCTAAAAACTCCAGTCTCTCGTTATGTGTCCTGCTCTCCTTATGCTCATTAACGAATGATCTGTGAGTTAACGCATCAATTAAAAGCTGCTTATCAACAAAGGTGATACCAATTCTGTTCTCTATTTCTTCGATTTTATTCATCTTTATGTTTTTCATATATTGCTCCTAATACTCCATTAACAAATTTACTACTACTCTGCCCACCAAACCCCTTTGCTAATTCAATTGCTTCATCAATTGCTACCTTAGGTGGAGTAATCTTTGAGATGAAGCCCTCATATATAGCGACTCTAAGTATTTGTAAATCTACTAATTTCATTTGTGAAATTGGCCACTGGGGTGCATACTGTGTGATGATTGAGTCTATCTCTTCTCTCTTCTCTTTAACACCTGTGATCAAATTAAGATACAGCTCTTCATTGTACTCCTCAATTTCATCTAAAACAGATAGCTCTGATACCTCAAAATTAATAATGTTATCTTTGGATACATTAAAATCATCTGAAAAAAGATGCTGTAAGGCTAACTCTCTTGAAAGATGCCTTGGGTCAGTAGATTTCTTCATAGAAATTAAAGATTACGATTTATTACTTTTAAGATTTTTACCATCTCCGTAGTAGCCACAGAATTCGCATACAAAGTGTGGTCTTTTTGTCTTACCACATTTTGGGCATTTAGACATACTTGGCTCTTTTAAGAAGTCTTGTGACCTTCTTCTGTTTCTTCTACCTTTTGAGATTTTTCTTTTTGGTAATGCTCCCATAACGATTTATACAATATTAAACCTTGTATTATATTTTAATATCCTAGTTCTTGCAACAGCAATTATACTATCCAACTCTCTTTGACCTCTATCTCTTGTCCAGCGATAATTTTTCCCTCCACCATCTCTTTTGCGATATTACCCTCTATATGGTCCTGTATATATCTTTTAATTGGTCTTGCACCTAAACCAGGTTCATTTGCTTTACTTGCTATTAATTGAGGTATTACACTACTCCATTTAAGCTTAATACTTTTTTCATTTAGTCTAGTAGCTAGCTCTCCTAGCAGTAATTCAGAGATTTGAGATAGATTCTTTACATCGTGAGGATGGAATACTATCACCTTATCATACCTATTTAGCAATTCCGGCTTTATAGCTTGTCGTAATTCAATTAGTACCCTGTCCTTGGCCTCTTCCCAGGTTGTTTGAGAATCAGAAAGAGACTCTAACAAGATATTACTACCAATATTACTTGTACATATTATTATGCTGTGGGTAAAATCAACCGTCTCACCCAGAGTACTAGTGAGTCTGCCTTCATCAAAGATTTGTAAGAAGAGGTCTAGTATTTGGGGATGTGCCTTCTCCATTTCATCAAAGAGTACAACGGAGTATGGGTTACTCTTTATCTTGTCTATCAAAGATATTGACGATTTGCTCAAAATACTTCCATCTGAGCTTCCTCCTAAGAATTTCTCTACACTATTAATATCCTTGTATTCAGACATATCAACTCTTACCATATTTGAGGCACTGCCAAAATACTCCTCTGCAAGTACTTTAGATATATGTGTTTTACCGACTCCAGTGGGGCCCAAAAAGAGAAATGAACCGATTGGCTTGTTAGGGTTTCTAATATCAACATGGGCTCTTCTGAGAGCCTCTATAAGGGCGTTAATGGGCTCCTCTTGCCCTACAATCTTTACTTTCATATTCTCCTCTAGCTTCATTAGTCGGGTACTCTCCTGTGCGTTTACATTACCAATAGGGATACCTTTTTGGTTAGAGAGAACCTTAGATACATGTTCTTCGGTTACAATCCTTACCCCACTAGTTTGAGACCAGGAGCATGCTTCTTCAATTAGCTGTACAGCACTACTTGGTAGTTTCCTCTCTCTGTTGTATCTTTGGGCTAACTCAACTGCACTGATTAGTGCAGGGAATGTAAGATATATTCCAAAATTTCGCTCTAACTGCGACACTTTGGTTTCCAAAATTTTAAGAGCATCTGCAGCAGAGATCTCCTTTATTTCAATATTTGTAAAGGATTGTCTTAGTGACTCCATACTGTAGAAATATTTTTTGTAATCAGAGTAATTGACAGTACCCAGTATTGGGAATTTACTGTTTAATATATATGGTAGTAAGATACCAGCAAGGGAGTGTCCACTCTCACTTGCCTTAGAGGGTATTAATTCCTGCATTTCATCAATATACAGAATTACGTCTTGTGCATTCTCTAGCTCTTTCATAGATTTAGATATTAGTAATTCAAGATTCCTTTCTTTTGAAGATTGTGCAATGAGACCATTAATATCAAATTTAAGGATCCTTTTATCTTTAATCTGAATAGGTACATCTCCACTATTAATTTTTTGTGCTACCCCAAGAACAATACTGGACTTCCCAACTCCAGGCTCTCCGATGAAGAGGGCATTTCGGTTAGACACCTTACCTAGCACTGATATTAATGCCTCTATTTCATCATCATGGCCGATGCCGTAAATATCCCTATCAGATATTATCTCTTCGTTTAAATTTTTCGTAAAATGACTAAGTATATATGTATATCCATAAATCCAGTTTTTAGCTACTCCGCCCTTTTTAAAGTATGGAACAGTGAGATTAAATGTATTCCCTTTCTTTCTCTTTTGATACTCGTAAGATTGATATCTTACAACCTCTCTAAGTACATCTACTGATGAATTTTGAGTAAGTAATACCTGTCTTAATACAGGAAATACATTAAAGAGAGCGAGAAGTAGATGTTTAGGTTGTATCTCAGTTGATGAGGTTAGAAGTGCTTCATTTAGAGAATATATTATTAAGCTCCTTATAGCGGTGTAGGAGTATTTGGGTAAGGTCTCTTTAGTAACATCATTCTGTTTAAAAATATCTTCCGTTATAGAGATGTTTGCCCTTTTAAATATCTCTTGTATTTCAGGTCGTACAATTAAATCTGTAAATACATTTGAAATCTCAATTTCAAAATTTTTTGTATTATTACAAAGTATATCTAATGTATCTTCATCTACAAATGTAATCGCTTCAAGATGTGCATATCTCCCAAACTTAAATCCACTATTTCGTATCTCCTCTAAGTCATTTAGAGAGATTTTCTCAGCTTTAGGGAGTCGCACTGGATGACTTTTATCTTTGAAGTAGTCATACCAAAGAAAGAAGACATTAAAGATTGATATTCCAAAGAGTATGTTTGCAATATTGCTGGAGAGAAAGCTGTTAAGAAAAGTAAAATTTTCTAGCAAATTTAACTGTCGAAGAAGATATCCTAATGCTATGAAAAGCCCCGGAACTAGTGCAATGTTAGATATCAATCTAAGTTTGTTATTTGTTTTTTTGTATTTAAGATAGTTAGCTAAGACATTTGATATTTGAAGTGTAGATACTGTAAAGAATTGATCTCTAGAAACCAAAAAAAGAGCATCGGATTCTCTAGTAAGTATGGGGAGTTCTTTTTCAATTAATTCCACTCTATTACTGTCTTTTTCGTGGTGACCTAATACTGTTCTATTTTGCCATCCGTAATCTATTGCCATTATATTCCAAAGAAAGATATTAAAATATATAGGAGGGTTGCAGGGGGTAATACAAGCCAAGTTATAATTAGGAGGGTGTAAAGAAGTGTAAACAGTAGGTATATAAATATTGCGATTGGTAGGTACAGTATTTTTATTAATATCCCAAATACATATCCAATCATAGAGAAATCCCTATGCCAAGGAAGGAAGAAATTCTTTAAGAGAAGAGATATGGAGAGGTTGTCATCTAGTACAAGAGAGATTCTCCCTAGCATTCTTAAATGCCAGATACTCATCTTAATGTACCACCAGTTAAGAAATTCTTTGAATATATGTGTAACAATGTTTAAGATATTATCTACCTTACTTCTATCTAACAGCTGTTGTCCTCCACCATTTGTTAATATTTTTTGTTGTGTCATAATTTGGGCAATAATTTCACTCTAAGTTTATTGTAAATTGTAGATTTTTTCAAGATGCCCTACTATTATGGTAAAATCAAGGGTATGAATGTATATAAGACACTTAAAAAACCTATCATTTCACTAGCTCCAATGGAAGATGTCACAGATACTGTTTTTAGACAGGTTATTGCCTCTATACAAAGTCCAGATCTTTTTTACACAGAGTTTGTAAATGTAGATGGTATTAATTCACAAGGAAGAGATAGTGTAATGCAGAGATTGCAATATGATGAATCTGAAAAGCCATTGATTGCACAGCTATGGGGAAGTAATCCAAACAACTACTACTATGTATCTCATATGATAAAGGGTATGGGGTTTGATGGTATAGATATCAATATGGGTTGTTCTGTAAAAAAAGTCATCTCAAAATGTAATGGTAGTGGAATGATTAATGAAGATAGAGGGTATGTGAAGGAGATAATAGAGGCTGTTAAGCAGGGTGCACAAGGGTTACCTGTATCTGTGAAAACTAGATTGGGTTGGGATGATTATGATTTAGAATGGATTAAATTTCTACTTGAGCAAGATTTAGATGCTCTTACTCTTCATTGTAGAACAGCTATTGGTTTTAAATCAAAAGAGTTGGCTTGGGGTAAGATTTTGCCTTGTATTAAGTTAAGAGATGAGTTAGGTAAAGATACTTTGATATTTGGTAATGGTGGGATTCAATCTCTTTCAGATGCACACCAACATGCAAAGAAATATGATGTAGATGGCATAATGATTGGTAGAGCTGTAATGGATAATCCTTGGCTATTTGCTGATAGAAGGGATATCCCTATCTCAGAGTCATATGAGATGTTTAAAAAACATATTCTACTGTTTGAGAGGGTTTGGGGTGATACAAAAAATTTCAGTATGTTGAAAAAATTTGTTAAATCATATGTTTCTAGTTTTGCTGGTTCGCAAGAAATTAGGGCTCGTTTAATGTCAACAAGCTCTCTTAAAGAGTTACTTAATCAAGTAGAGGATTTAATTTAAGTATATATAGATGTGCCAATACCTTTAGAATATCAGGATAAAAGTGAGAATCAACAGCCCTCTGATATTATTCTTTCACCACTCAGTAGTGTGTTAATGTATGGTGACGAAAGGAATCCAAGAGTTGAGGAAATTATTCAAGATATTACTCTCATCGAAATTGATCAACATATGAGAGATATTTTGCACAATCAGGATCTCCCCTTTCAGTTAGTTAGAATTAGGAGTAAAGATATTATAGATGAAGAGGTTTTTAATGAGCTTTCTGAGCATTGTAATGTTTCAAATGTCCCATATGATGAAAGGTTAAAACATAAGGTGTATTTTGTAGAAACAGCTTCTAATGCAGTTGTCCTTATACCTATTCAATTAGAGCCTGGTGTTGTAAATGTATGTATTGAGCTTCTAGATAGGGATATATCTCCTAAAAAGATATATGATATGTATATGAATTTAGGTAAATTAAGTATTGATCAGATAAAGTTTATTAAATTTGATAAGAAGTAATTTGAATATTATTAATCAAGATCAAAAACAGGAGATTATTGTTAATAATAGTAAAGTAAAATCTTTACTGCTTACAATCCTAATTATTATAATTTTCGTAGTTGGTGTTGGGGCAGGATATTTGGTTTATAACAGATTAACTGAAAAGGAGGGTGATAATCAGGGTAATATTGAACAGAGAGAGGTAGTGGATATTTTAGATGAACTTAGTGAGATTATATTATTGCCAGAGAGCGAGAACCCCACAGTTGCCAAATTAGTAGATATTTCTGAATTAAGAAAGGAAAATGAGATTTTTTATAAAGATGCACAGGAGGGAGATATAATGATTATATATTCGGACAGGGCAATTATTTTCAGAAGAGAAGAGAAAAGAATCGTGAACATAGCTCCTGTGTATATAGAGACGGATACATTGTCCGAATAGGCTAAGGTTTTACATCTTCAATTATTTCTATTACTTCCTCTGTAGATTTTTTACTATCAATGATGAACCAGTCGAAGGTAATATCTTTGTCTATGGCCTCATTAATATTTACACGGAATGACTCACCTTCTTTAATATCAGTGACATATAGCACCTTGTTGTATGTGTCAGAGGTTGGATTTACAAATACTTTGGAGTCTTTTGTAACACCTTTTGTATTAATAGTTATACTTAATTGATTGGAAGTTAATTTAGCACTCCCTATACTGTATTCCTCTTCCATTTTTAGTTTCTTTATGCTTAATGTTCCATTTCCTTCCATTAATATATTTCCTCCTAGTAATTCTATATTACCCTCATTATTTAATTTCACTTTAAGTATGTTTTCTGTATTAATACTGTTTGTAGTATCGATATTAGCTATTTTTGTTTCAAGATTTTCTACTCTACTTGTTAGTAGCATCATTGATTGTTTCTCTGCAAACTCATACCATACCTCTCCGTCATTGGTAAATTGCAATGTTTTACTCTCTACATTAAAGCGGATATTCTCCCCTATAGAGGAGGTTGAATTAAGAGTAGTTCCAGAGAGTGTGGATATACTTGAATTAAGGGTTGATATCATTTCTTGTTGTTCCTTTATTGCATTAACTGTTGCTGCTAGTATAGGTCTGTCATTTAGAGAGAGGTATCCTCTTTGATCTAGTCCTACTGCTTCTGGTATGGCTTGTTGTACATTTTGTGCACTAAAGCCAGCGTATGTATTTTCCATTTCCATTCCGGAGAGTTCATTCCAAGAGTAAAGGATAGGGTTTAGCATTAAGAGTTCTGTTAGTCCCCTTGTATATTCTCCTGTAATATTTTTAAGTTTTTCATCAGAGGAATCATTTGTTATTGTACTAGTATATGTTACTGAGGGGTTATACCAACTTACATTAACAAAGACCATTATTTTTCCAACAATAGTACCATCAGGTAACTTAAAGCAGGGTTTAGTTGGGTTAGAGCCATCATCTGCAGGCCATTCAATCACATTAATACTACTCACAGAAGAGCAAGTCTGTGTATTCCACTCTTCTGTTGACTCTAAAGCCTTTCCAATAATAGTTCCCTCTTTCGTTGCTCTTATTCCAAAACCTGGTAAAGAAGAGGCTGTAACAGGAGCCCCTTGATTGATATTTCCGTTTGTTAAAACAACTTTTACAGGGATTTTGCCTATTAATCCAACAAATGCCTTCTCTGGATTGTCTTCGTCTGATAATATGCCTTTCGTTGGATCCCCATTGTCAGAAGACATCGCAAATCCAGGAGCAGTTGAAATTACACCTATAATTTTTGAAGAATATGATTCATCTGCAATAGTAATATTTTTACTTTGTTGAGATGATATCTGAACAATATCACCTGGGAGAAGAATTTCATTTGCATCCTTAGTCATTACCTCTGCCAAGTCACCCTGATTTGCATTCCAATTTCCCATAGCATATGCAGAGCCAGTTCTCACATCAAACCAAATCGTTGCAGCATCTGTTCTACCACCAGCGGCAACTGTATTCCAAAAACCGATTCCATACCAACTCTTTATTGCAAGATTATTGACTGTCTTTGAAGCTCCATCTCCAGTTCCTACTTCGATCCCTTGTGAATAGATCTCATTTGCCCCTGAAGCAGGAGCAGGATTATTTGAGCCTATTAATGCGATTACAGCAGAGTTCCCTCCTACTCTAAGCGCAACATTTGTAGTCGGCTGTACACCTCCTAAAGCCAAATTCTCCCCCATCTTTATATTCCCATTAGCTAATATCCTCATTCTCTCTGTTGCGGCTGTTGAGAAGGCTAAGGCATCTGTAGTTGCACGATACATTCCGTTATCAGGATCACTTGCGAATGAGAAAGAAGGGGCAGCAGCTGTACCATTATTTCCTAATACTAGTCTTCCGGAAGTAATAACATTTGTACTAGCTATACTAAGAGCTCCGGATACTAAATTAAGAGTGTCCCCTGTTCCAAGAGATAATATATTCGCAGCTGAACGATACAGTATTACATCTGTGCCAAATCCAATACCCCCAGTTGTTGTTGTAGCTGCAGCTAACTGTAATTTATTAGTCGGTGAAGAAACACCAATCCCCACATTCCCATTTGCTAATATCCTCATTCTCTCTGTTCCTGCTGTTGAGAAGGCTAAGGCATCTGTAGTTGCACGATACATTCCGTTATCAGGATCACTTGCAAATGAGAAAGAAGGAGCAGCAGCTGTACCATTATTTGCTAATACTAGTCTTCCAGAAGTAATAACATTTGTACTAGCTATACTAAGAGCTCCAGATACTAAATTAAGAGTATCACCTGTTCCAAGAGATAATATATTCGCAGCTGAACGATACAGTATGACATCTGTGCCAAATCCAATACCCCCAGTTGTTGCTGTAGCTGCAGCTAACTGTAATTTATTAGTCGGTGAAGAGACACCTATCCCTACATTTCCCTGACTTACAATTAAATTACTTGCAGGAGTAATCGTTATATTCCCACTAGCATTTGATATAGTAGAAGTTGCCCCTGCAATATCTAAAGATGCCTGTGGGTTAGTAGTACCTATTCCTAATCGACCACTCGAATCATTCCACCAAAGAGTATTACTCCCTGTTATCATAGAAGTACCATTCCACCATGTCACCTGACCTGCCGTTCCACCACCTGTACCACTTCCTGTTACTACTCCTAAACTTGCTAATGAGGACCATGTTAATGTTCCACTTCCGTTATTTGCAAGTACTCCAGAAGTGTTACTACTAGGCCATGAATATGGTACATTATTTATTCTTGTTAAATTTCCATTACTATCTACCCTAAACTGAGATGTAGCACCAACTGTAAACATAGCTTGAGGATTAGTAGCCCCTATCCCCACATTACCATTTTTTAGTACTGTCATAGCATTAGCTCTGTTTGAGGGATCTGATCCTATCCCAATCACAAAAATAGGATCGGTAGTGGTCCAAGTAGTAGTATTGCCTGATATAACATTGTATCTACCAATCACTGTAGAGGCATAGGCTTGAGCAGTGGTGTTCCGCCCCATTGCTGTGGAAGCATCTCCACTGGCGGTGCTTTCATATCCCATTGCTGTGGAACTATATCCACTGGCGGAAGTTTGATTTCCCATTGCTATGGAAGCATATCCACTAGTGTTGGCAGCAAGCCCCATTGCTACAGAACTCTCTCCTCCAGCGAAGGTCTCCTCTCCCATTGCTGTAGAATAATTTCCACTGGCGGTGGTTACAAGCCCCATTGCTGTGGAACTATCTCCACTGGCGGAAGTTTGATTTCCCATTGCGGTGGAAGCCTGTCCACTGGCGGTGGTACTATGTCCCATTGCCACTGAAAAATCACCAATATTAGCAGTATCCCATCGAGTACCAAAAACATATCCAGCTCTAAAAGCACTCTTACTGGGTATCCACATTAGTCTACTTCCTTGCCCTAGAGAGCCTCCATCCCAACCACTCTCATAAATACCTTGGGCTAAGATACCTCCATCATCAGCAATATGTAGTTTGGTAACTGGAGAGGTAGTGCCAATTCCCACTCTACTATTTGTTGTATCTACATTAAGTATACTTGTACCTGACGCATTTTGTAATTGTATTGCAGTTGTTGAATTAGCCCCTGCCCTTATTCCTAAAGAATTGTTCCCTATCAGTAATGGAGTCCTAATACTAGTACTAAATGTAGACGCTATAGTGGTAGTTGCACCCCTGTCAGTAACTGTTTGCAGAGTATCTGCTTCAGTGAAGGATTGTAGATATCTACCATCTAAATTAGTAGTTAAGTCTGGTAGTATTCCTGTTCTACCTAAGGTTAATACGCCATTTGTAGAATTAAATGATACAGAGTCTACATAGTCATTTGTATCTATAAAGGTGGAAGATTCAACAAATTCTAAACCAGTTGCACCAGCATTTACTCTAACTAGATAACCGCCATTTCCAAAGTATGAATTAGGAGTATCTGTTAACCCAGCAAATGTTGTTGATCCCGCTCCATACGGTTGTACTCTCCCTGCTTTGTATTCATATATTGGATGATATTGGAAAAGTCTCATTGCAGTGGTTGAATACATTTGACCTAAAAGGATGTATACAAAGCCATCTGCAGATGTTGGTAATGTCTGTGTTATGAAACTATCATATGTTGTGTTATCTAATACAAAATTTCCGCTACTATTTATTGTTCCTTTAAGATATATGGGTTTTTGATTCGTCCAAGATGATGAATTTGCCGTATATCTAAGATTTGCCATCGGTATTTCACTGTATACATTGCTGAAAGTACCATTAGCAGCTACATTTGTGGTTGTTGCATAGTAAAGTATAGGTGAATTGATTGTAAAAGGCTGAGTTGATACTGTCTTAGTAGTGCTTGTTCCCTCTTCTAAAGTAAGTGGATACCACTTACCATCAGGGGCTTGCATTATTAATTTGTAGTCATATATGGCTGTACCGGCAGTAATTGCGTTATTCCAGTATGTTCTGTCATAGGTATTTGAATCTGATACCCTTTGTGAACCCATTATTTGGAAATATGTACCATCAAAGTACATCAGTACTGTAGAGCCTGCAGCTAGAGTCATATTAGTAGTTGTTACATTGGTGTTTCCTAACCTAATATTGTTAGGACCTGTTGAATTAACATTTAAAGTGGCTGCTGACACACTATTTCCTAATGTAAATGTAATTGAAAGAAGATCACCTGTTGTTAATGTATAGTTTGGTATATTTACGACCTTTGCTGCCGTTGCTGCTGCAGTTCCTACTGTTCCATGTACTGTTACATTTCTAATAGTGCCAGAAGCCTTAATATCACCTACTACATCAAGTGCAGCTGATGGAGTTGATGTTCCTATACCAACATTCCCGTCATTTCTTACAAAAAGTAAACTGTTGTCTGATGAATTCAATACGCTTAAAGCACCATTTCCATTACTTGAAGTAGAGCCTTTGATAGTGACCCTATGACCTGGGTCAGATTGGGAGGCTAACATATCACCAAACATTGTGTTTCGAGTACTACCAAAAGACATTAACGAATAACCACTCCCACCTGAATCATTTTGTCCAGAAGCTGCTTGAATACCGAACTTAATATCATCAGGGTATTGAAAGAGAGCAAGTGTAGTGCCAACCCAAAGGCTGGTGAAATTTGTATCTGAACCTCTACTTTGCTCTACTATTAATTTTTTATCTGCCCCAGTGATTAAGACATTGCCTTCATTGACATGGAGTAAAGATGCTGGATTACTTATATTAATACCTACATTTCCCGAAGGAGAAAGTATTAAATTGCCTGATGAAGAGATTACTGGGGATGTAGTTCCAAATGTAAGATTGCCTGTGGGATCTAAGACAACAACATTATTCATGCCAGGTGTTTGTGAAGAATCAAAACCATCTAGTGTATCTGCATTTAATGCATATGCACTAGATACTATCTTTTGGCGAGGTATCATCTCTGAGTCTGTACCGACTGTAATGCCTAAATATGTATCGACATATGTACTAAAAATAGATGTCGGGATTGAGCTACCACATGTACCTCCTAAGAGCGTATCAAAAATTCCATCTTGGTCTGGTGTAATTGTACAGCTTCCTGTCCAAAGTTCTGTGCCCCCAGCGGGCGCATTATATATCTTAAATGTTACATTTGTGGGTGTAGTTATTGGTGTGTCAGATCGGTTAGTTAACCTACCTTGGAATGAGAGCATATTGGGTGCAGTTACACCTAAGATGTCGTCTCTTATTACATCCCCTTCTAAGAGTTTTGACCAGTTAAAATCATTAAGAAAGTATGTTCCCCAAAAAGAGAATACCAAAGTAATTAAAAAGATTGAGTAATGTAACGGTTTGAAACTGATCTTTTTTTTGTTTTCTACTCTAATTTTGGGCATAAAGAATTAGCATAATATCCTATGCTAATAGTATATGGGGGAGCACTAAATATGTCAATTTTTTAGAGCATTTCTACTATATTTGAGTAGGTGGATTTTGACCGCTTGGAGGAGCCCCTACAGGAGTATTGTTTATTACACTATTTTGTCTCTCTTCTTCCTTCATTTTTAAGGCTTTTTTGATAACCATCCTGTTGTACATTTTTATAAGCACGAAAAAAAGTAGTATAATTAATAGTAGAACACCCGCCCCTATTGCAATCTCTCTTACAGGTAATACCCAGAAAGAGATTGTATCTGAGAGAGTGCTTACCTCCTCATCTCCATACTCTAAATCTAACTTTGCAGTAAACTTACCAATGGTAAACTTCTCTGTTTCCCAAGATGGGGTAAACAGTCTACTTGATTCTGGTAATACATTCCCCTTTGCTACGTTTACATCAATTTCTCCTACACTTTTACCAAACATATTACTTATCTCTATCTTACCGAGCGGTCTAACATGTATATTACCACTGTTTTGTATTGTAATTTCAAAATCTACAGGTGGATATTGATATGAATCTTTACCTGTTTTAAAGCTCTCTAAAGTAGCTTTTTCGGTTACATCACCAGAAACTTTAGCAAGTATAATGGTTCCCGTTTGGGCCCCCAATGCTACATTACTTCCTTCCTCTTGTACCACAGGCTGGTTACCAAGTAGGACTGCTGCATATCTACCTCCAGGCTCTGCATCTACAGGCACTGTAATTGTAAAAGGTAAAACGATTCTTTCTAGTGGCTTTATTACTATTATGTCTGTTGATATATTTACCCACTGTGCAAGAGAGAAGTTTGTAGTCTCCTGAGTATCAGTAATAAATTCCTGTGCACCCTCTAATCCCTTAGCCTTAAAGGAGAGAATCTGGGGGTAGAGAGTAAGGGTTTCTGTAGTACTTAAATTCTCAAATTTCAAAAAGTCACTGTAAGTATCCCCTGGATTTATCTCAATTTCAAGAATAGGTGGTGAAACTTGGAGGCTTAAGGGTGCCTGTGCAAGTAGTTCTTTAGGACTCAGGATGAAAGATATTGCAACTGCAAAAATTAATGTAAGTATGAAAAGGGGCGTTTTGTTTTTCATTTATCCTAAATTAAAAATTAGCGGTAACAACTATGGTTGCAACTTGAGCATAACTACCTGCAGGAGTTGCACCAGTAACGGAAGCTAGGTGACAAAGGGTTGTTAGGTCTGAACTGATTGGTGCGGTTGCATTTGCAAACTGTTGTGGTGTAGTAAGAAGTGCGGTAGCAGCTTGTGAAGTTCCTCCATCATGGTCAGTACATGCAATGTTTTGTGGAATTGGTTGTCCTGATTTTGAGGTAGCTATTCCATACTCTTCATATCCTCTTCTCACAAGTGATCCTACGGCATTGTTAATATCGTCAGTTGTATTTCTTAGTAAACCATCTGCAACTATGGTAGACACATAGCCATTAGAAGCGTTTGTAGATACAGTTACATTATATTTGCATGTTTCTATATAGGTTTCAGTTAAGGTTCCTAATGGGCATGTTGTTGCACTAATAATGACAGTTAATGTTGGATCTACCTGTGCTGTGATATCAATTTGATCTGAGGCAAGTATTGCTACTGCAAATCTGCCTGTATCACCAAAAGTTCCAGAAATAGAGGTGATATATGTTCCTGAATTTGGGTTCGTTATTTGATTTATTCCTGTCCCACCGTGGGTAGCATTTGTACCTATTTCAATCTGTACACATCTTCCTGCGGCAATCTCACCTGTTGTTGCATTACTTGGTGCAGTAAAGGTAATTTGATCATTTGTTGTATTAATATTCACCCCCCAAGTATTAGCTGCAGCTGTTGCACCTAAGGTTTTCTCTGTCCAAGGTCCATCACAATTTCCATCATTATCTATAGCGAGGTCAATATCTGAGAAAGTAACCCCTGCTAGGTCATAAGCATCACCTGTATCATCGAATGCTATCACTATTGTATCTGTACTTTGATCTACTCCTGTTGGAGTAACAAATTTAATTGTGTGGTTTGCTTTTTCATAATGCTCTATTCTGCTTAAAGTATCAGAGATGGAGGTAAGGAATCCAGCTGATGCCTTTTCTACAAAAAAGTAATTAGAGAAAGCGAGTACTGTGATTAAAAGGGTGGCAGTCAAAAGGGAAAAGATTTTTTTGCTTTTCATTTTCTTGTTATAAAATAATTTTTTTGATTTAACTAAATTAAATTTATATGAAATATCTTCTGATGTCAAATCTCTTTCTCTTCTCTCTTTCTATTATAAATAAGCAGAGATATGAGAATAATGGCAAAGAGAATTCCTAGCAGAAGAAAGAAGTCAAAATAGATGAATGTGAGCTCTTCAGTTGAGGCTAATATACTTGCATTATCCTCTTGATGGTATTTGTCATAGAGGTTTACTTTTGCTTTAAATATGCCAATCAGGTTAGGAGATATCCAAGAAACATAATCATTCCCCTGTACAAAACCTTGTTCATCAACAACTATTCTTGTTGATTCTGCTAATACATTTTGAGGTATTAATTCTTTTGTGTATGTGTCTTTTGAAATAATATTTGTTATTTCTACTTCGCCGTATGATTTAAGCTTTCTTGCTCCCGCATTTTTAACTTCAATGTCAAAGGTTATTGGATTAAATACATCTATATACTTTGTTTTAAATTTTTTAATTTCTGCTTCTAATTTAGGAAACCCGTCTTTAGAGAGTGTAATTAGCAAAGGTATTTCTAAAGCACCACTTAGTACAGGACCTTCTTCTGTCTCTGGAAACTCTCTTTCAAGGGAGATTGTAAAATAGTAGTCCCCTAGCGAAGCTTCATTGGGTATGGTCACAAAAAGATTGGCTTCTCTCTGTTCATAATTTTCAAATTCTAAATTTTCAGGTTTAAAGGATATCCATTGTAGTTGATCAAACTCTTGCTTACTGGAGACAAAGTGTCCCTGATTGTCTGTAACTTCTAAGCCGTACACTTTAAGGTTGTATTGTCCTCCTCCAGTTCCTTTGATAGTAATAGGATATTTAATGGTTTGGCCTGGTTCACTCTCAATTTCAATAATGGTTGGGTATATATTAAAGTCAATTTGTTGGGCGAAGGTTGCTCTTACTCCTAACAAGATTATTCCAAATGTAATTAAAAGAATATTTTTAAGTTTCATTTTTTAATATTGTTAATTAGAATGTTCCTGTACAGTTATATGCGATTTTTGATGTATAAAAGCCCGCTTTCTGCATTGCTCCAATATTTATTTTATACTTTACTCTAGCACTTGAGGTTCTAGTTACTCCAGAGTTTTCAATTATTATCTGGGGAGGTTCAAAATTTGAAGCATCTGCGAACTGTCTGTAGCCTGTTGTAAACACAGCATCTGTTCCTACTAAATTTTCCATTGTATATCCAAATCCGTGAGTAGTATTTAGTTCCCACATACCTTCTTGCTGATGGGTAATGTCCGAATTATCTCCCACTATATCTAAAATATATACTCCAGGCTCTCCGAATCTTTCTAGTTGATGATTTTGTTGGGCTGTTACAACATAGCCATGGGCTGCTCCAGATGTTACTGTTAATATTGTTGATGCTGTCTGTGGAACATTTGGCTTGAGTTGGAGAAAGTTAAAATTTAATTCTGAATCAATTGTAAAATTAAATGGTATGAGACTGTAGTAGAAACCGAATCCAGCCATTATTTTATAATTATCAGATATGTATACATCATTACCTAACTGCCCTCCAGTGTCTACCATGTAGTAAGATTCGGATTCCTTTTTGTCTGAAAAGGTATTTAGATTTCCCCACTGTATTCTTTTTGTTTCACTACTCCCTTCATATGCAAATGTGTTTAGTACGGGGATACTTGAGAAAAAGAGTAGGATCGTTGTAGAGATTAATAGGAGTTGGCTAGCTTTTTTGTATTTCATATTCCATTATATATGTGAGAAATGTGATATTCAAATATCTACTATAATTATGATATAACTACGGTATGGTAGATATTAAATATTCACAAAATTTCTATAAAAATAGAGGGAAATTAAAAGAGATTCTTAATAAGTCAGGTATTAATAGTGACGATATGGTAATTGATATTGGAGCTGGAAAGGGGATAATAACGGAGGAGTTATCCAAGTATGCAAAAAAAATAATTGCATATGAATTAGATAGTAGATACTTCGAAATTTTAGAAGAAAAATTTTTAAATACTTCGAATATTGTTTTAGAAAATAATGATTTCCTAAATGCTCAGTTACCAAAAGAAAGTTTCAAGATATTTTCTAATATTCCCTTTTCTCTTACCTCAGATATTATTAACAAAATTACAGATGTAAATTCTAATCTTAGCCAAGCTTTTCTTTTTGTACAGAGAGAATCAGCAGAGAGATTTACGGGTAAGCCTAGAAGTACCCAAATCTCTACAATATTATCTTTTATGTATGACATTGAGATATTTGATAAATTTAAAAAAGAGGATTTCTCCCCTACTCCTCAAGTTGAAATAGTGCTGTTAAGTTTCAAAAGAAAAGATTTTAATAAATCTGATTTTGGACTCTACAGGGATTTTGTTACCTACATTTTTAATCAGAGGAATAGATTTGTGTTAGATATATTTAAACAGCTTCTTACATACAATCAAGTAAAGTATGTCAAGAAATATTTAAATGAGCATAGATATTCAAAACCTACCCAGGTACCTTCTGATTTCTATCTCATGATTTTTGAGAAGTACAAAGAAAATGGAGGTAAGTATATTAACAGGGTAAAGGGCTACTATCTAAAACATTTGCAGCAACATTCAAAAAGAGAGAAAGTAAATAGGACAAGAAAGGGAAAATAGCATTCTATATTCAAAGCCATTTTTAGCATCATTAATCTTTTTTAGAATGCTCTCTGTCATCTTCTTTTGTTGAAACTAATTCCAATACATTCTCATACTCTTCTAATCCTTTACACCATGGAATATATTCGGACAGCATCTCTAATTTTACCCACTGTGCCCAAGAAACGGGTCGTAGTTCATCGCTATTCTCATTGCTAAAAATAGGGTAAGCATCAGAGGTTAATGGCAGCTGTAATAGATATCTTACTTGTAGATACTCTTGCTCATTTGTCTTAATGAGATAGTATCCAAAAAATTCTAAATCAGAGGAATATTTTGAAATATCTAAACCAATCTCTTCATATACCTCCCTTATGCCTGTCCGAATTATTGTTTCTCCCTCCTCAGGATGCCCTCCTGGAAAATGAGGGGTTCCTTCCGTTTTTGAAACTATAGCGATCATTTTATCTTTTGAAATAATCCATACATATACTTGCCTAATCTCAAGTCCAGTATGTGCTGGAAGTATTGAATTATTTGGATACCATATTCTTGTTAGATCCATAATATTTAATGCTTATTTTCAGAGCATAAATACTCCCCTAATTCATTCCACATTTCGTTTTGGTCAATAGCTGTAATGTTATCGTTTTGACATTTAGCTACACTCAATCTATCTTCTCTAAAAGTAATTACTTTATCTAAACTTCGACCCTCTCCCTCTATCATAGTCAGAAATTCTCCACTTATTTTATGACTGAAGACTTTCACTGTTTCATTATTAATATATGTAACATACTCTTGTAGGAAAATAGTTCTATCTTTTTTATCTTTCATTAGGTTAAGGAAATCCTCGCTACTAAACCACTTATCAATATATGCCATATACGGTCCTGGAAAATCATTTAACGCAGGAATACTCCAGCCAGAATCACTAACTATTAGCGGTTTATGAAGTATTTCGAATGCCTTCTTAGCTTTATCTATACTAATTTCTTCCACGCTATTCGATTGTATTTCATCAATGCTAATGTTTGAGACTCCCTCTATCTCGATATCGAAAGCACTCATTTGATTTTTTGCTTTAATTAGCTTGTGGGGATTTGAGGTTACATAGTATATTTTCATAGCGATATTTTAACAGAAAGAGATAATTACTTAAAGGGGTTCTATTTCAGAGACATTTTACTTTCGGGCAAAAGAAATGATGATTACAGTTTACCTCTCCAAATTATTAAGAAACTTCTCTAATCTTTCCTCGTATAGGTCACTATCTTCAAAGTAGAGATCTAAGATTATTTTTAAATCCATTAGCTCTTTATCCAAATTCTCATACCCTTTATCTGTTTTAGGTGTATCTGTAGCTTTTAAATAGTTATCTTTTTCTAAGCACTCTCTTATGTGATCAAGTAGTGCTAATTTACAGAAATACTTATTAGACCATTCATTACTTTCTTTTAAATTCTTATATTTACTGTTCATCATTTTCGGTTATTGAAAAATTATTCTTAATCCATTGATTAAGAGGATCCCTGCTATTTTTATAATCTTCAATTGTAACTGGAATTGCAATATCTGGTTCAATTACATCAATATTTTGCCCAGGGAGTAATTCAAAATATTTATATGAGCAATTAATTCTCAATTTTGAATTTGGAAGAGTTATTTTTTTATGGTCTCCAAATCTGTTAGGTTTCTGCCCTGCATTCTCCCCTATTAATACCGCACTCTTGTTTCTTTTTAAATATAGTAGGTGATGAACTGCAGAAGAAAATGTCTCTCTGCCCATAGCGACATACAGCTCTTTCTCATTAGGGAATTTCTGAAAAGCATCTTTCATTATCTCTGTATTACCACCACCGTTTTGTCTTAAATCCACAATAATTCGTTTTGCTGATTCTGCTCTTTGAAGCAGTTCCGTTTTAAACTTTGAAAGCTCTTCATCAGAATGGTTTTCATTGGTACATTGGTTGTATTGAAATAGTAGAGTATCGCCTATCATTCTCAAACGGTAGATCTCATTGCCGTAAAAAGTTGGATCATTCTCTACTTTGGGGGTCCATTTTAATGGCCGAATTAATTTAACCCTATCTTTTGTATTAATTTCTACTACACTACTCTCATGCTCTGTAGAGATCTCAAGCTTATTGTCATTACTAAAACCGTAATATTTTAATACTAGATTAGAGGTGATATTTACAGCATTATTTTTTTTAAGTACTTCAATATTCTCTTTTGATGATAGATTTGATACCTTCTCTTCAATTTCAGCAATACTAAATCCGTTAATTGCAATTACTTTTTTTCCTAAAAGGCTCTCATGCCTATTTGAAGAGCCAACTATGTAGTACCCTCCATCTATCTCTCTTAATTCTAGGGGTAAATAGTTATCATTTAGTATTCCATTGGTATGTGTATGAGCATCCCCAATTAATGCTAAAGACTCTTCTACGGCTACAATGAAGAGTTTTGAGTCAACTTCAGCTGCTTTTTGAAGTGAATTTGTAAGTGTTTCCTTACTTACATTTCTGTATAAATCATAGTGAATTTTCTCTAGCTCGTTTTGTAAATACTCTATATCCCTCTGTTCAAACTTTTCATTTATTTCTTTAAGCTCCATACCCTATTATACAGTATGCTAAGAATGAGGGTTTAGAATATTATTATTTTTTGTAATATACTTTTAATATGAGTATTAGAAAAGCAACAGTAAAGGATGCAAAAGCTATTGTAAATGTTATAAAGGAAACAGTGCAGGGTACTCATCAACAGCTATACGCCTCAGAGAGTATTGGGAATATATTAAATATTTATCGTTTAGAGAAAGTTATTCATTATATTGAGTCGTATGACTATTTTGTTTTAGAAATAGATGAAAGGATTGTTGGTTGTGTGCTAGTTAAAGAGGGTAAGATGAGATCTTTGTATGTATTACCATCTTTTGGTGGTAAAGGTTATGGAAGAGAACTAGTAGAGGTCGCAGAGAGGTGTGCAAAAGAGGCTGGATACAAAGAGATTTGGTTATGGTCTAGCTTAGTTTCTTATGATTTCTATATTCATATGGGTTATGAATTTATAGAAGATGTGATAAATGAGAAAGGGGTTGTAGTAGATAAGGCAATGAAAAAATCTTTGGAGGGAGTATAAAAGTTGTGATAGGAGTAGCTGATACTCCTCCTTAGGGAAATGATATAGATGTGATGTAAGAACAATGTCGTATTTTTCTTTTCACCTGCCGGTGCTTTGCTTGGTGGGCGATACGGGACTCGAACCTGTGACCTCCACAATGTCAATGTGATGCTCTAGCCAGCTGAGCTAATCGCCCTTAATATGTGTAACATTCTATAATGAATATCTATCTTTATCAATATATTCCTAATCTTCTAATACAATCCCCTCATCTTTTATATTTATTGCGTATTCAATAAGGTTACCTAAATTCCAATCTAGTTGTTTCTCTTCAGGAATATCTATTCCTCTTTCGGTTGTAATATATGTTGTTTCATCTCCATCAAAAATAGGTATTGAAAGAGAGTTAACATTTTGGGGCAATAAGTGGATTAATATATTTATTGATCGCTTTATGTCTTCAGTATTTCCACTCTCTCTCGATTTTTCAATCACATTTACATGTCTAAGTATCATCTGTTGAAGGAAATTGTTTGAACTCTCTTGAGAGAACTTGTCTCTATCATTTTTATTTTCATAAGGAAGAAGCTCCATATTATTATCTTTTAGTAATTACTTTATCAATTAAACCGTACTCTCTTGCTTCTGATGCAGTGAAGTACTTATCCCTATCTGCATCTTTTTCAATCTGTTTTACTGTTTGACCTGTTTGTTTAGCTAGCATTCTGTATAGTTGCTCTCTAGTTTTAAGAATCTCTTCTGCCTCTATGGCAATATCACTCGCTTGACCCTGAACCCCACCTAAGGGTTGATGGATATGTATTTTGCTATTTGGAAGTGCAAATCTTTTGTTTTTTGCACCGTGCGCTAAAAGTAAAGAACCCATTGATGCCGCAAGGCCTACCGCAATAGTAGAAACATCGCACTTTATATAGTTCATTGTGTCTAAAATTGCCATACCAGCATTGATTAACCCTCCAGGGGAGTTGATAAACATTTGGATGTCTTCATCAGGATTCTCCTTCTCTAGGAAAAGTAATTGAGCTACTATCGTGTTGGCCATATTTGTTTCAATATGGTCTCCTAGAAATATAATCCTATCTTTTAAGAGTCTAGAGTATATATCGTATGCCCTGTCCCCTTCTCTCTCTTTTTCAATAACGGTTGGTATTAAAAAGGACATAATTACTGTCTTAATATTTTAGTTATGCTCATCTAAAAATTCTTTACCCAATACCTCTTCAATGAATTGTCTAAAAGCCTTCTCCTTTGTTACGACTCTCTCAATATATGCTCTCCATTCCACATTAGAAAATATGCTTGGGTCTGCATCAGGCTGCTGTGCCTTTATACCATCTATTTTCTCTTCCACCTCTTTAGGTTCTGCCTTAATATCTCTAGCTGCTGAGTATACTGTTAGGAATACATCTGATTCTATGGCCTCTTTTGAATCTAATTGCCATAATTCTCTCATTTTCTCTATTGTTATACTGTTCGCTTTAAGGAAATCCTCAATTTTAATATTTTTGGATTTAATATCTTCATTAAAAGAATTCTCCCTTTCTCTTGCTTCATACTCTACTGCAGCTTGTGGTATTTCAATTTTTGACTCCTTAATGGCCATTTGTAAAGCCTCGTCCTGTAGCTGATGCATTTGATAATGCTCCTTTTGTATAGTTAAGGCATCTTTAATCTTCTTTTTTAACTGCTCTAATGTTTCAATTCCATCTTCCCCTATTGCCTTCCCAATCTCTTTCGCCCATTTGTCATTAACTTCTTTTTCCTCTGTTTTTTGTGAATTCTTCAGCTCTTCTATCGCACTCTCTATATCCTTCTGATCAATGGTAACTTTCTCTTTTTGGACCTTAACCTTTTTCATATCACCTAATTTGAAAGAGGGCATACTTGTAACTATTACAGTAAATGAAATATCAAGCTCTTCTAAGAATTTGGGAATTTCTTTAAGCTCTGGAGGTGCAATAGGGTTTAGTTTCTCTTTTGCGAGGGCGGTGTTTACAAACATAGGGACTAGCTTTTCAAAAGTTTCATATTTAACGATTTCCTTTATCTCTGGTGTAACTAAATCTGTAGGTACTTTTCCCTTTCTAAAGCCTTTAATATCCAAATCTTTAGAGTAATCTTTTAGCATTAGATCGTATGAATGTTTAAAATTTTTAGCAGGTATTGTGATTTCTAATTCATGAGTATAATCATTAAGATCTGTTCTTGTGTATTTGATATCCATTACATATATATTTAAAATAAAAAGTATTGTATTTTATGTGTTTTTGTACAATTTGTCCAGTTTACCAATGATTACTAACCTTTGCTCAGAAGTCCATAGTGGAGAGCAGGTTATTAACGTTATTCTATAATCAGAGTAGTCTTGTAATACTGAGATATCATTTTTATCAACAACTTTTACATCGGTAACGATATATGTGAATTGATTATTACTTTGAACAACCTCTACACTATCCCCTACTTTTACCTTGTCTAAATTAAAAAAAGTATCTTTGTTTGGTGGTAATTTTGCATACCGATGCCCAATTATTACACTGTTCCCCTTCTGTCCAGGTAGGCTAGATACTGGGAAGTGCCAGAAACCTTTGTTCATAGTGTGAGAATCTAATCCTTCATATACTACGCCCTCTACCTCGATGGAGTTTATTAAAATTTTCGTATTTAACTCTTCAAGTATCTTTTGATCAAGGACGGTAGTATTATCAACACTCTCTTCAATACTTTGGAATTTAGAATCTTGAATAGAGGTGCCTAAAATCATATCTTTAGTAGGTGCTAATCGTGTAAATATCTGAAATGTTATCTCTTGAGAACTCCTTTCTAGATCAAATCTTTTAATTGGGGCAACCAATTTATTGTAATTAGGATATATTATTAAGTAAGCGACAGGAGCTACTACAAGTAGTAGTAGTATTGTTGTTAGTAGAATTTTTAAAAGTTTTTTCATATGAGCATTTTACCAATTTAATATACATCTTGCACTATTATAAAATTTGTTTTATGCTATTGGGTATAAGTATATAAATTATAATATAGGTTTAGAGTGGCAAAGAAAAAAGAGAATAAAAAAACTGTCTCTATATCAGAAAATGAAAGTATGAAGAACAAGGTTGAGATAAGGCAACCCATCTCTCCAAATCAGGAAAGAGTCTCTAGAATCGTTGGGTCTGTCTTTATCGGATTAGGTATTCTTTTAGTTTCTTTCGGTATCTTTTCATATATAAAATTTAGGGAGGAGCCTTTGTTAAATCCAGAATTTGAGGCCCCCACATTTGAGGGAAGTACTACGATAACTAGTGGAGACAACATAAAAATTAATGGTATGGCCAAAGGATATGAGAGTGTATTTATATACAAGGGAGAAGAAAAAATTGGAGAAACAAAAGTTAAAGACGATTCCAAATTTACTTTTGACTACCCTGTTGAAGAAGAGGGAGAGTATGCTATTACAATTGCAGGTGTTAAGGGATTTCCAAATAGAAATATATCTCCCCAATCTGAGCCATTAATATCTGTTGTAGATAGGACTGCACCAGATCAAAATACAGTAACTATGAAGTATGGGTCAGAAACAAACAAAGATACTTTTATACTAGTAGGAACAACAGAGCCAAATGCAACTATTGAGGTAAAGAGAGGAACAGAGAGCTTTGATGGGTTATCAAACAAGGAGGGAGAATTTAGAATAGAGGAGATCTCATTAGATGAAGGAAAGAATGTTTTCTCTATATATATTAAAGATGTTGCAGGTAATCAGATTCAGCTTGATGAGAAAGTAAGGGTAACCTACTCACCGACAGGTGATGTAAATGGAGATGCGGTAGTTGATGAAAATATTCCACAAGCATCGGGGGCATTTGATGAATTAATTGGGAACAACTTAATGATGATGTTTGGACTATTAGCATTACTCGCATTTATTGGTAGTTCGGCTATGGTATATAAGAGGAATAGGAAGTAAGAGAATATATGTGATAGAATTAAGAGAGACTAAGGTCTCTCTTTTTTTTGTATAATGATTTAAATGAAAAAAATATTAACACTTATTACAGCCTTTGTTTACCTTTCTATGCCAGCAGTTATATATGCCCAAGAGGAGGTTTCATACAAAGGAACGATTGCAGATTTCCAAGAGGTTCCCTGCTCTGATGTATTTCAGGAGGGTTATACCTGCTTTGAGTATGTAGTGGATATCCCAGAATTGGGAGAAGAGAAGACCACAATCCCCGTTCTCTCTGAAACAGCTGATTCAAAGTTTGCTGTTGGAGATAAAATATACATATCATTTTCGAGTAATGAATTCGGAGATGAGCAGTGGAATATCTCTGGTTATGATAGGAACGCCTCTATTTTACTATTAGTGGTTGTCTTTTCTGTTTTAGCCATTGTAATTGGTAGGAGACAGGGTTTTGGTTCTCTAATTAGTTTGGCATTTACGGTCTTCATTCTGTATGTTTGGGCAATTCCTAGAATCTTAGCTGGTGGTGATGTTATAGGAATTGGTATTGCCACTATAGTTGTTTCATTAATAGTAATAATGTATGCATCTCATGGGATTAATAAAAAAAGTACAATCGCCATCTTTTCTACATTGGTCGGTATCATTATTGTAGGTATTTTGGCTAAAATTTTTAGTAACTCAATAAAGGTAGATGGTTTGGGGGGCGAAGAAGCATTTTTGTTGCTAAGTCAAACAGGTGGAAGTATAAATCTCTCAGATGTTTTCTTCATAAGTATACTGATCGGTGCAATGGGTGTTTTAGATGATGTTGTTATGAGTCAGATATCTGCGATTCAGGAGCTGTATAATGCCAATAGTACTCTTACAACTATGCAGCTATACAAGCAGGCAATGAATATTGGTAAAGACCATATCTCTTCAATGGTAAATACTCTCTTTATTGCATACGCTGGTTCCAGTCTTGCTACCGTGATGCTACTCACATTTAGTAGTGGTGGTGTTGGAAATATTATAAAAATTGACTTCATAGCAGAAGAGATAGTTAGGACAATAACTTCAAGTATAGGAATTCTTCTAGTAGTACCAATAACATCATTTCTTGCAGCGAAATTAATACCTTTAACAAGTAAGGAAAAGTGATGTATACTAAGTATATAGTTGGATATAATATCAATACCATAATACAAAAAGATGTCAAAAATATTAAATATTAGTACTAAGAAAAACGAAGAGGAAGACAAGAATCATTTTGAAGAATTAGCACAACTTCATAAAAGCAGAAGAGCTAATAAAGATGCAAAACCCGTTTTTACAATAGAATTCTCTTGGAAGTTCATACTTTTTGTTTTAGGTATAGTTGCTTTAATCTTTTGGGCGAAGCAGATATTAAGTGTATCAGTATTTCTTTTCCTAAGTGTCGTAATTATGTCCGCCATATTGCCAGTAATTAGATGGCTTGGGAAAAAGGGTATATCAAAAAACACAGCAATTGTAATTGCTTACTCTGTTGGTGTAATACTACTTTTAGCTATTATTGCACTAATTGTTATTCCATTTATAAATCAGATCGATAATTTGGCAGCTAGCATCCCTGTCTGGATTGAAAATATAACAGCTAACATCTCCGAGATTAAAATTGGAGATATATTGATTAATTCAGAGACAGTAAATGATGCATTTGCTAAGTGGTTCAGTGAATTAGCATCTGCTGATAATTTTAAATCAATTGCATCTACTCTTGGAGGTGTCGTTGGATGGGTATCTCTTACTTTAGCCTCAATAGTGTTTTCCGTATATTTAGTATTAGAGCATAATAAGATTTTAGATTTTGGATTGTTAAGAATTACCTCAGATGAAAAAAGAGTAAGAGTAAAAAAACTTGTATTAGATTTAGAAAGCAAATTAGGAAGATGGCTTTTAGGGCAAGCCTCTATCAGTACGATTGCAGGAATATCTTTAGGTACTATAGTTGCACTATTTAGAGTCCCATTTGCTCTTCCAATGGGTGTATTCATTGCTCTACTTTCTGCAATACCTACCCTTGGAGCAACTGTTGCTTCCATCCCCCCTATTCTACTAGCATTAATAACGAAGGGTCCCCTCTCTGCCTTTATCCTTACATTAATATTTTTAATATATCAGCAGATTGAGAATAACTACCTGATTCCAAAAATTATGGGAAGCGCTGCTGGTGTTAAACCAATAGTGGTTCTTTTCTTTGCAATGACCTTTATGATACTTTTTGGAGTATGGGGTGCTGTGCTTTCCGTACCAGCTATCGTCATTACAAGAATACTCTATGAGTTTTTCATTGACTTGCAAAAAATTGATGCGAAAGGTAGCATTAATTAGAAATAATATTACTGCCTAATCTATGTCCGATACCTTTGTTAAAAATATGAAGAGTGTATATTTCTGGGAAGATCATGTATATACTAAGCTAAAAGAGTCTACTGTAGGAAGAAAAGGGCTTTCACTTTTTCAGCTTAAAGATATGGATATCCCTATTCCAGATTTTTTTGTAATATCTCCTACTCTCTTTGACAAAGTTGTATCTCAATCATTACTGAGAGATTCAAAGATCTTTTTTGAAAAATCTAAAAACCCTGATGAGTCTGAGGTTTTAAAGTCATTACTCCAAAGTGAGATTGAAGATAAAGATATTGAGGAGATACTCTCTGCATATACAAAAATATCAGGCTTTACAGAGGCATGGGTGTCAGTAAGATCATCTGTTGTGTATCCAGCTAATCCTCAGGTGTCTTTCTCTGGGATTTTTTCTACCGAATTAAATGTTAGGGGTGGTAAAGCTCTCTTAGAATCTATAAAAAAGATATATGCATCTCTTTTCACTGATGATGTTGTTGCATATGCATCATCAAAGGGAGTGAATCTAGCAGATGTTAAGTTGGCGATAGTCGTACAAAAGATGATACAGGCTGAGGTAAGTGGTGTTTCCTTTACGGTAGATCCAATTACTCAAGATTTAGGTAAGTTAAGTATTGAAGCGGTATATGGTTTAGGAGATACAATCTCTTTGGGAGAGTTAACACCTGATACCTACCTCTTGAAGAAAAAAGACTTAGAGATACTTGAGAAAAAGATTGCTCCTCAAGAGTGGATGAAAATACGGAGTGTAACAGGGCAAACTAGTAAGAAAGAGAGTACTGAGCGAGTCACCATTTCAAATAGTTGGAGTCATAGGCAGAAAGTAGAAGACAAATACCTAAAAGAAATTGCGAAAATATCATTAATTGTAGAAAACAAATTACGAAAACCCCAAAACATCGAATGGGTTATGTCGGGAGGAAAGGTATGGGTTCTACAGAGTAAAGATTTGTATGAGAAGTATTTCCCAGATGAAATTAAAGTCGAAAATGCAAAAAATTTTGATACATTGGGTGAGGTATTAAATTGGATATATGAAAGATATCAGGGGGTTGGTATGTTGGAAAGTAAAGCCATTTCCAATGCTCAGAAGATGGTTGAGGGAAACAAACATGAATACTCTCCCCTCACTGAGAAGTTAATTAATGTTGCTAAGGATAGTGTTCAAAAAAAGAAAGATACAGAAAACAGAGAGATTTCAGATATTGATGAATTTGTACTTCAAGGTTTAGGTGCTAGTTTTGGAGTAGTGGTAGGAAAGATTAAAAAAGTTACAAAAGGAAGTAAAGTAGAAGTTAACAAGAGAGACATTCTTGTCATTAAAGAGTTTTCTTCTGAAATGGAGTCCCTCATTATTAATTCAGGGGGTGTAATTTTAGAGAGTGGTGGTATAACGAGTGATACTGCAATACTTTGTAGAGAGTTTGATATACCAGCCGTTGTAGGTGCAAGTGGAGCCACTACAATCTTTAAGGATGGGCAGCTAGTAAGACTAGATGGTAATACGGGTAGTATATATGTTGAGAAAATTCAGAAGGATATGACTTCAGCAATACATCCTGTTGTAGATGCATACGAGCAGGAGTCCCTCTCGGGAGTTGATTTACTGAAAAAGGAAGAGCCCAAAGAGCAGGAAGTACCTGTCTCTAAGGGTGAGCAGGTAAAAATTCCCCACGATATGACACTTCCCCCTTGTGCTACTAAGGTCTTTATGCAACCTATAGGTACACCAGAAGAGTTGCTTGATTATGTCGGAAATTCACACGGTATTGTTACATTGGATTTAGACAAAATTATGATTGAAAAGGGTAGACACTTACTGGCGTATGTAGATGATAGGAAGTTTGTTGAATACTCTAAAGAGATTACAGACAAATTATGTAGATATATTGATTTGGCAGAAGGTAATCAAGTAATCCTTTCGATAGGTTCTTCACGAGTCTCTGATTTCAAGGAGTTAGTGAAGGGTAAACAGTTTGAGAGCTCTGAAATAGCAGATAATGCTCATGGTCTTGCCCACTATTTATCGAATAAGGAGTTGCTAAATAGAGTAATAAAGATTGTAAGAAGAGTAAGGAATGTAAATAAAAGAAGAAATGTAGATATTGGAATATACGCACCAATGAATCCTAAATCAATGACTCAGTTTAAGAAGGCATTACTCTCGGAAGGGTTGCGTAGAGGTGTTTCTTTTAGTGTATATGCAATTTTGGATAATCCAACAGATATAATATTGGCAGATGACATTCTAGGTACAAAGATTGATGGTTTAGTACTTGATATGCCTAGGATAGTAAAAAATATGCAAGGTTTGGATATGTTTGATGAGGATGCAAAATATGATTTAAGTGCCAATAGCTCTCTTAAGATTGTAGATACAATATGTGATATAACGGGCTCTCCATCAAAAGAGGTTATTGTTGTTGCAAATGATAGCAAGGAATTAGTTAAATATAGCGTTCAGAAAGGAGTATATGGAGTATCCGTGTCACCTAGTGCTGTAAGAGATATTCGCAAAACTGTTTCAGAAGAAGAAGCAAAAATCATATTAAGTAACAAGTAATCCCCTTTTTGGTATAATCCAGATATGGAAATTGATATTAAACAAACTCCAATGATGGAGCAGTACCTTCGATTTAAAAAACAGTATCCAGAAAAGATACTTCTTTTTAGAATGGGAGACTTTTTTGAAACATTTGGTCAGGATGCTAAGATTGCTTCTAAGATACTAAACATTACACTTACCTCTAGAGATAAAAATACCAACCCTACCCCATTGGCGGGCTTTCCTCATAAAGCCATTGATCAGTATCTTCCTAAATTAGTTAATGCAGGCTACTCTGTTGTCATCGTTGATCAGCTAGAAGATGCGAAATTAGCAAAAGGAATCGTAAAAAGAGGTGTTACAAGGATAGTAACACCAGCCACCATCGATGATGTCCAATCCGTTAAGGGGAGCTATATGTGTTCCTTTTGTAATATAAAAGAAGAGTTAGGAGCAACAGTATGTGATATATCAACTGGAGAGATGTACTCTATATTCACTAAATACAGTGAAAAAAATATTGAAAACATAATATCATCATTCGATCCTGTTGAGGTACTACTACTTGAAGATCAAAAAGATATGAGCTTCCCAACATTACCTGTTCAATTTCTAGGGAAAGGGTTACGCAATATAAAATATTGCGAAGAATTGATTAAGGAGTTCTACAACATCTCAACAATTCAATCGTTGGATTTAGAGAAAAAAGATGCGGCTCTCTGCTCCGTTGCTATGGTAATTGCACATATACAAGAGACTCAATTAATGGATCCTATCCATATTAAGAAACCAAAGAGAAAAAATCTTACCTCTACAATGATTTTAGATAGGGCAACAATACGAAATCTTGAATTAGTATCTAATGCATATACATCAGAGAGAGAAGGCTCACTTTTTTCTGTAATAGATGATACAGCCACCCCTATGGGTAAACGCTTACTCTACTCATGGATACTTAATCCTTTGATTGAGAAAAAAGATATTGATGAGAGGTTAGATACCGTATCTCTCTTTGTTGAGAATAGAGAGTTGTTAAAAAATGTTAAAGAGTTACTCTCTAATGTAAATGATATTAGCCGAATTACAGGCAAAATTGGACTTGCTAGAGCAAATGGAAGAGACCTAAAAGGTTTACAAATATCTTTGGAGTATATTTCCAAGATTAGATCACAGCTAAGTGGTATTCCTCAAATATCAAAAGAGATTGAAAAATTTGATGAAACTATTAACAGCATTGTTAAAAAAATTGATGATTGCATAGTTGACTCTCCACCCACAACACTGTTTGAGGGAGGTATTGTTAAATCCAGCTATAACAAAGAGGTCGAGGAGTTAAGAGATTTGAGTGGTGATAGTAAAGGTTGGATAAAAGAATTCGAGGAGCAAGAGAAAAAGAGCACAGGAATTAGTAGTTTGAAAATAGGTTTTAATAAAGTATTTGGGTATTACATAGAGGTAACAAGAACACATCAAGAGAAGGTTCCTGAGAGATATATTAGAAAACAGACATTAGTAAATAGTGAAAGATATATTACAGAGGAGTTAAAGCAGAAAGAAGATATAATCTTAAATGCACAAGGGAGATTGAATGAGTTAGAATACACCCTCTTTAATGAATTTAGGGACTCATTAATAACTTTTATTCCCATGCTACAAGAGTTGTCCGAATATATTGCCCGAATTGATATTCTCCTTGGCTTCGCACAAATTGCAATAGATAGAGATTACTGTAAACCTGAAATATATAATATGGGAGAAGAGAATGGGAAGATAGCAATTAATTCAGGAAGGCATCCAATTGTTGAAATGCTCATTGAGGAGGATTTTATTTCTAATGATACTGATTTGGACTTTAGTTCTGCCTCGATGGCCATATTAACGGGTCCGAATATGTCGGGGAAGTCAACATATATTAGGCAGGTTGCTACCTTAGTCCTCCTTTCTCAAATTGGTTGTTGGGTCCCCGCACAGAAAATGCAATTGTCCCTAGTAGATAGAATCTTTACAAGGGTTGGAGCTTCAGATGATTTAAGCAGAGGTCGTAGTACCTTTATGGTTGAGATGGATGAGGCTGCAAATATTATAAATAATGCTTCTAAATATAGCTTGGTAGTATTAGATGAAGTTGGAAGAGGTACAAGCACATATGACGGGGTGAGTATTGCATGGGCATTGGCCGAATACTTAATTAATGAAGTAAAAGCTAGAACCCTTTTCGCTACTCACTACCATGAGCTACTAAAGCTCTCAGAGAAAATCCCCAATAGGGTTAAAAACTATAATGTTTTAGTAGAAGAAGACTTAACACACGGTACTGTGATATTTTTAAGAAAAATTGTAGAGGGTGGCACAGATAGGAGTTACGGAATATATGTGGCAAAGATGGCTGGATTGCCAGATGAGATTATTGTAAGAGCGAATGAAATCTTAGAGAGCTTTGAGCAGGAACAGATGTTTTCTAAAGATGACAAAATTAAGAAATTAGAGTTAGCAGATCGCAATAATGATGAACAAAAAAATAGTAAAAACTCATATCAAATGCCTCTCTTCGTTGCATCCAATTCTGAAATTGAAAGAGATATTCAAGCTATTGATTTGGACAATTTAACCCCTTTAGAGGCTTTGAATAAAATATCCCAATGGAAAAAAAAGATCTAAGCATTTAGAACATATCCGAATCCGTACCTTGATAGAAATATGTTATACCCTGTTTGGTGTATAACCTTTTTGCGAAATCTATTTATACTTACAACAACACTCTTTGAGGAAATGCATTTACCGTTTAAAGCAGAAAGATAATTACAAAAATTTTTAATGTCGCAGTACCCATTATTTTTAATTGTGAAATCTAGTAGAACAGATTCGAAATGCGTAAGGTGAACACAGTACTGTTTTATATACATCTCCCTATTCTGTTGTATATAGCTAATATATTTGTATGAGTATACATTTATACTTGTTATAGGTATGCAATTTAATGCTTTTAATATTCTATATTCAATCTCTTGGGTACTGTTATCTTTTAGTACAAATTCGTTAAGACCACATTTAATGCACTCTAAAATGACATCTCTGTGTGGGGGTAGTACTGCAAAGGTATTAATATTTTTTGTTTTATATGTATTAAGATTAATTAAGAAGTCTTTTGTAAAAGGAATCATGTTAATACAGAACATATCAAATGTCTGCGAACAAAGAAGCTCATTTATATTTGGGTAGTGGCTGTAGTGGAGGTATGAGAATTCCTGAGGGTAGCGGTCTAAAATTTTCGATAGCAGTGGGGTATTTTCAATTAAGAGTATGTACTCTACTATATATTAAAGTAAAAGTTAATTTTAAAATGATATTACTTTGCGGATATTTTTTGTATGACCTCTTCTTTCGTAATTAAGAAAGACTCCCTACTTTGCATATTTTTTAATTGTACTACTCCCTTCTTTATTTCATCTTCCCCTACTATTACAACCCAAGGTATTTCATTATTACTAGCGTACTTTAATTGATTAGAGAGTTTACCTGCTGTCAATTGCATTAAACAGTTAAATCCATTCTCACGTAAGTATGAAGCTATTTTACTGCTCTCTAAATAGGAGGCGTCATCCATTAAGCATACAAAGACTTCAGTTGAATTTCTGTACTGTGGTATAAGGTTATATTTTTCTAAATAATCTAAGGTTGTAACCTCACCCCAGCCTAATCCAAAGGCAGGAATAGGCTCCTCATTAAAAATTTCCAATAAGTTGTCATATCTTCCACCTCCGAAAAGAGCTCTTGGGGTTTCCTTTTGCCCTATATCGTAAAGCTCAATCACGGTACCTGTATAGTATGCTAGCCCCCTCACAATATATGGAGTAAATTTTATATTTGGTATCATTAAAGTATTAATTTTTTTGAATAATTCAATCAACTGCTCTGCACCTTTGGAATTATCTTTTATTTTTTCTAAATCTGTAATATCCCAATTTAGGAACTCTTCTATTTTTACGATTTGCTCCTTGGAGAGCCCTAACTCTAAGAGGTAGTTATTAAAATCATCAGGTTCCATCTTAAGATAGTTATCTAACGCTCTTGCCAACTTAGGTTTAAGCTCACTATTTAAATCTAATATCTCGTCAAAAAGATAGTTCAAAAGGTACCTGTTATTTACTCTTAACTCATATGTGTTCTCTGGAGCTTTTAACTCTCTCATTACATCAATCACATACTGTATTATTTCTACCTCAGCATTTATAGTTGAGACTCCCAAGATATCAATATTTAGTTGAAAAAACTCCCTCGTCCTCCCTTTTTGAGGCTTCTCATATCTGTAGTACCTACCGATATTAAACCACCTTATCGGAAGAGATAGCTGATTCCTTTTTAATGCAATCATCCTTGCTAATGAAGGGGTCATCTCTGGTCGTAGAGCTATTTCCCTTCCTCCTTTATCTTTGAAATTGTATAGTTGAGATCCCAACTCTTCTCCAGATTTTTTTCTATAAAGCTCTGCCTGCTCTATCTGAGATGTATCATACTCTTGGTAACCATATTTTTGAGCTACTCTACTCCATGTTTCAAAAAGGTAATTTCTTACATATATATCCGCAGGATACCAATCCTTGGTCCCCTTATACGGTTGTTTTGATAGTAATTTGTTTTCCATGCTCAATTATATCATCTTCCCTGTTTAGTTGAATATTAAAGGTATATAATATATATTTAGAGAAGTAAAATATCTTACGAATTAGTATAAATGAAATATAGGATATCAAATACAAAATCAGCGAAGAGAGGTAAAAGAAAGACATATACTCAAAGGTCTGCTTCGTTGGGTAACTACAATAGAATAAAAATGTATAACCGAAGGAATAGTAAATCGAATATTTCTAAGGCTAGAAGTAAAAAAACTTCGAAGGGAATCTTTGGGGATAGGTTTAAAAGTAAGAATGTAAAAAAATATCTATATGTATTTGTTGGTTTCTGTTTCTTTATCCTCTGTGCGGGATTGATAGTAGCGGGTGTATATCTTAAAAATCTTCAAAACTCTCTACCAGCACCTGACCAATTAGTTGAGAGGACATCAGATCAAAGCACTAAAATTTACGATAGAAACGGCCTACTTTTGTATACAGTATATGGAAATCAAAATAGAGAGTTCGTATCGATAGAGGATATTCCAGAGCATACGAAATGGGCTGTATTAGCTGCGGAGGATATAGAATTTTATCAACATAAAGGGTTAGATTATGCAAGTATACTCAAGGCTGCATATCAGAATCTTACTCATGGCGAGGTTGTTAGAGGGGCAAGTACAATTACTCAGCAACTGATAAAAACAACTCTTCTCTATGATATTTTAGGGGATGCTGCGTATGAGCAGAAATATTCGAGAAAGGTAAAGGAGATTTTAATCACTATGCAGGTTGAACAAACATTAACTAAGGATGAGATTTTACAAATGTACATGAATGAGATTCCTCTTGGTGGTGTAAATTACGGTTTTCAAGCTGCAGCAAAAGCGTATTTCGGTAAAAGTGTCAAAGACTTAACTTTAGCTGAGAGTGCATTAATTTCTGGATTGATACAGAGTCCAGGGGTATACTCACCTCTTTTTGGTAGTAATCCAGAGCTAGCAAAGGTAAGACAAACATATGTTTTGAATCAGATGTTAAAGCATAAGAATTTAACTGGGGTGACAGAGGAAGAGATTGCACAGGCAAAGGAAGAGGAATTAGTATACTCTACAAAAAGAATTGATATTAAAGCTCCACACTTTGTCTTCTATGTTAAGCAACAACTTGAAGCGGAGTATGGAGTCGATAGAGTGGAAAGAGGTGGGCTGAAAGTAACTACCTCTATAGATTACTCTGTGCAAGAGATTGCAGAGGATGAGGTTGTTAAAGGTATTACAACAAGGGGCTTACCTAAAAAAGTAAACAACGGTGCTGCTGTTGTGATGAATCCAAATACGGGAGAGGTACTGGCGATGGTAGGTTCTGTTGATTATTGGAATATTGAAAATCCAAAGGTTGATGGTAATGTAAATATTACCACTAGCGAAAGACAGGTAGGCTCCTCTGCTAAGCCGTATACATATCTTGCTTCTTTTGCTCGGGGATACTCTCCTGCCACTTTAGCTCCTGATATTCCTATGAGTTTTGGTAAATATGCCCCTAAAAACTGGGATAGTCAATTTGAAGGGCTTGGAACAGCAAGGAGGAATTTAGGGAGATCTAGAAACCTTTCAGCTGTATATATGTTACAGATTACTGGTGTAGATGCTTTGCTTCAGCTTACAGAGAAGTTAGGTATCACCACACTTCGAACTAAGGCAGATTATGGACTCTCGCTAGCACTTGGTGCAGGAGAGATGAAAATGCTAGAGCATACGGCTGCATTTGGAATTTTTGCAAATGAAGGAGTAAAAAATCCTACAGTTTCCATTCTTAAAGTAGAAGATTCCAAGGGTAATATTTTACAGGAAGCAAAACTAGGAGAGGGCACTCGTGTAGTTGATGAGAAGGAGGTATATCTTCTCAATTACATACTTTGTGATTTGGGTGGGCATAATGATAGGTTAGGAATAGGTTCTTCGAGGGTCAAAGGCGTAAATGTATGTCTGAAAACAGGTACCACTGATGGTCCTAAGGATTTGACAACAATGATGTATCACAAAAATCTAGTAGTTGGTGTATGGGCTGGTAACAATGATAATACTCCAGTACCTGGTGCATACGGTTCCACAGTACCCTTACCAATAGCGTACGGTATTACAAGTAGGCTTGCTGATATATACAAGCCTGAGTCGTTTGTTAGACCAGCGGGTATTGTATCAACAACAGTTTGTAGAGACACAGGCGGTGTTCCTGCAGAGGGTATGGAATGTGAGAAGGAGGCATCTGTTCATATTGCAGGAAGAGGACCACAGGCTGATAGTAGAGAGATTGTATCTATATGTAAGGTAAATGGTTTGCTACCAACAAACTTAAGTTTAGCACAGCAGTATGGATTAGTAGAGGGACGCACTGTACTATCATTTCAATTAGAAAACAAACTACAACAAAGTACATATGAAAAATATTTAGCAGATAGTAGAGGGTATCTATTTTCTGTACCTGCAAGCGGAGAGTGTCCCCTACCATTTGGGCCAGATAATGCCCCAGTTATTGAGCTATCTTCACCATCTGAGGGAGCTATTTTCAAACAAAGTGATACTATGAATATCTCAGGTAGTGTCCGTCAACAAGAATCATTAACAGAGTTTACAATTTCAATTGATGGTGTACCGATAGAGGGAGTATCAATCCCCAAGGGTGAATTTAGTGTAACAAAGAAACTATCCTCCTTCTCCTTGAAGAATCATACTCTCCTTATTACAGCAAAGGATAACTACGGGAAGGTTGGTACAAAATCAATTACATTTAAAGTTGAAGCTGACAATCCACCAGTCCAGTAGGAAGATGGTAACTGTTACGAGTTAAAAACTTTGCTTTTCTCCTCTATCTTCTCCTTGAGTTTGTTGAAATCTTTGTCAGAGAGTGTTTTCTGCTTATGTTCAATTGTAATCCTTAAAGTAATATTTTTACTACTATTTTCATCTTTTTGATAGATATCTACACACTCAACCAGCCCTATTCTTTCATTTCCATTTACAATCTTTAATACTAGCTCTTCCAAATCCCCGTATTTAGTTGTAGGTGAGACAGTAATTGTAAGATCTTGAGTAATTGGTGGGTATTTTGAACTATCTATGTTTCCCTTATCTTTGTCTACTATCTTACTTAAAGCCTCGAGATTAATTTCAAAAGCAGAGGTGTAATCAGGAAGTTTATAATTGTTTAAAACTTGGCTATCCAGTGTACCAATAATACCTAAAACAATATCTATGCCATCTTTAGAATATTTAACAATAGCGCATTCGTTTTTGTTAAAAGTAGTTAATGAGTTCTGTATCCATAGTGGTAAATCCAATTGTGAACTTTCAGATAGCAAAGTATATTGAATCTTAGCAGAATTAGTGGAATCTAATATTTTTTCAAAATATCGTTTTACTTGATAGAAGGCACTACCATCAAAGATATTTTCTTTGGAACTGAAAAGTAGTGATAGATGCCAATCCTCTTTAGGTAGTTGAAAGTTATTCAGATATCCCTTCTGATGAGGGATATTAAACTCATAGATACAGAATGGGGAAATATTTTTCTGAATATTATAGCTAGCCTTCTCTATTAAGGATATTAGTAAGGTCGGCCTCATAAATTCTAGTTCAGGAGAGAGAGCATTTTTAATATGGTATGCAATGTTAGGATCTTGTTTTGTCGATAAAAGGCTATTCTTACTTACGAAACTGTATGTATCTAGTTCGTTACAACCTGAATATGAGAGTATATTTCTAATCTTACTTTTTAAGAGAATACCCTTATTCACTCTTCCTGCACTTAATTTTCTTAAGGGTAGTTCAGGTAAGATGTTTTCATATCCATATATTCTTCCAATGTCTTCATACACATCTTCTGGGATGTATAAATCGGTTCTAAAGTTAGGTGTTTGAACTGTTATATATTCACTATCTTCACTCTCTACTCCATACTCCATATTCGTAAGTATTGTACGTATTTCGCTCTTTTCAAGGTTTGTACCTAATAATGTATTTAATTTTGATATTGAGAGAGAGATTGTTTTGCTCTCAGTTGATTGTGAATATACATCTACAATATTTGTGGCTACCTCGCCCCCTGTAAGCTCTTTAATTAGCTCTACGCTCCTAAGAAGGAGTAAGATACATAGGTTTGGGGATTGGCCTCGTGTGTATCTTGTTACAGCCTCAGTAAATATTCCTAACTTCATTGAACTTTTTCTAATACTAAACCTATCAAAGCTTGCACTCTCTATTATTATTCTTTTTGTATTAGAATCAATCTCGGTATCGCTCCCCCCTATTACACCTGCTATGGCTATTGGATTTGTACTGTCTGCAATTACTAAATTGTTTTCACTTAAATGTACAAGATTACCATCTAGAGTATGAATCTTCTCACCATTTTCAGCTACTCTAACGATAATGTGTGCGATATTTTGGCTATTGGGATCATTATTTACTAATTTGTCGTAGTCGAAAGCATGAAGAGGCTGTCCAGTAATTATGGATATATAGTTGGTAATATCAACAACATTGTTAATTGGTCTTATCCCAGATTTAAGAAGGATAGATTTTAACCAAATTGGGGACTCTTTTACAGTGATACCATCCATTGTTATGCATGAGTATCTAGGGCATAGATTTTTTGCCCTATTCTCTACTTCAATGGGAGATGTTTCTGGAATATTTTCCCAAGAAGATATCTCTGTGTACCATTTAGGACTAGTGAAAGGAATATTTTGAGCTGCAGAGATCTCTCTTGCTAGTCCAAGTATTCCAAAAAGATCTCCTCTATTTGTTAATGCCTTGTTTTCGATATCGATAATGACATCATTTAATTCATAGTATTGTGCAAAGGACACCCCCACTTGAGCGTCAGGATTTAGTACCAATACCCTCTCATGATCAGAGCCAATATTTAGCTCCTTTTCAGAACACATCATTCCATTAGACTGCACACCTCTCATATTTGCAGATTTAATTAGTAACGGTTGAGAGGTTCCATATGTAAATGGGACAGTATGGCCTGGCTTAATGTATGCGACCTTTTCTCCAATATTTAATGTCTTATCACCTGCGACTACCTGTATATTATCTCCCTCCCCGATATTTACCATATATATTGATAGGTTATTTGCATTAGCATGCTCCTTTTTATCCACTATTTGAGCAACAACTATACCCTCGTACATTTCGGAAAAATCTGTATATCCTTCAACTTCTCCAATCTTGTTTGAAATAATAGTGAGTAATTCCTCTAGAGACAATTCACACTGTGTAAACTCAGATATATTTTTAATAGGTAGTTTCATTGTTATAATTGTCTTAGAAAATTAATATCACCATCTCTTAATTTGCGAATATCGGAGATGCCTCGTTTAATCGCAACTAACCTATCTAGCCCTACTCCCCATGCAAAACCTGAGTATTTCTGTGGGTCAATGTTACCTGCGTTTAAAACATTAGGATGAATCATTCCACAACCCATGAGCTCTATCCATCCACTATTACCACAGCTACTACAGCCAACCTTATTACAAAATGGGCAGCTGATTACAAATTCAAGATCTGGTTCAGTAAAGGGGAAATATGCAGGCTGCATTTTAATTTCTAAATCTTTTTCTAAGTATGCCTCTAAATACTCTTTGATGGTGGCTTGCATATTTGCAATTGAAACATCTTCATCAACATAGACGCCCTCTATTTGATAGAAGGTATGTTCATGACTAGCATCTGTAGCTTCATTTCTAAAGCATCTCCCAGGTAATACAACTCTAATTGGGGGAGGTCCATACATTCTTAATGCCCTGTTTTGCATGGTTGAGGTGTGTGCAGGTAGAACAAAGTTATCATCAGTCCAAAATGTATCATACATATCTCTTGCAGGATGTCCTTTAGAGAAATTCAAACTCTCAAACATATGAAAATCGTCATCTATCTGCCTACTTTCTAATATATCGAAACCCATTCTAGAAAATATACCTAACATTATTTCCAATTCTTGCATTAATGGGTGAGAGGAGCCTTTAAGGTCTAATATATGCGGTTTTCTATTTTTTGATGTATTTATATCAAATGGTGCTGTTGGATCAATTTTTTTGCTTTCAACTAAAGTTTGATTATTATATTTTTTTGTTTCGATAGTCCTTTCTAAGTCCTGCTTTATTTGATTTAACTCCTTGCCATATGTAGCCTTCTCTTCTGGTTTAATATTGGTAATATTTTTAAATAGTTCTGTTAATATACCTTTCTTGGAAAGGTACTTCCCTGTTAGCTCCTGTGCAGAGAGCTGTGAGATGTCTGTTAGTAAATCTTTTTTTATACTATCTAAATCTTTATGCATATATTCACATATTATATTATCCTGTAAGTATACAGTATTATATTTTAAAGATTAAATTAATAAAAAAAAAGACCCTTTGTAGAGTCTTTATATTGCAAGAATATATTACTCTACAGAGACTTTATTATAAAGGAGAATACTTCAGGATTATTTAGTGCAATATCAGCTAATACTTTTCTGTTTAGTTCAATATTATTCTTTTTAAGCTTACTTATTAAATCCTTATACTGAATATTATTATTTTTGCATGCTGCATTTAATCGTGAAATCCATAAGGTTCTAAATTGGCCAGCTCTCTTTTTTCTATCATTATATGAATATTGGCCTGCGTGCATTACTGCCTCATTAGCAACCTTATACAATTTACTCTTTGTCATCCTGTATCCTTTTGCCTTGGCTATGATTTTGTTGTGCCTTCTTTTTCTTACTGTTCCGCCTTTGACTCTCATCTCAGTTTATCCTAAATTTATGACTTTTCTTTTTAATTTTTTCTCATTAGCAGAATATACAACCCTGTCATTAAGTTGTCTCCTCTTAGATTTCTTAGATCTCTTTGTCTTCAGATGCCCCTGATGGCTCTGTTTGTACATCATCTTTGCTTTCCTGTTTCCCTTCGGGTTCGATAACTTTATCCTCTTTATTGCTGTTTTGTTTGTTTTTTGTCTTGCCATCTTTTTTAAATGTAATAGTTATGCTATTAAAAGTACTCTTCGGCTCGGGTTCGATACTACAATATTCAGTAAAATTAGTCAATATCTCATCAAAAACCTCTTTCATTTGTTCAAACGGTTGTCTTCCCTTTTTTATTGCAGTTAGCTTAACAGGGTGCCCTTTTTCTAAAAATTCCTTTGCTCTTCTTATTCTGGTATTCATATCTCCAACATCAATTACTGCACTAAACCTAAACTCTTTTATATCTTTTGTTTTTCCTCCTTTATTCTTTTTTATCTTTTTTCTTTGGTCATATACATACTTTGAATAGTCCATTATTCGACATACTGGAGGGTTGTTTGTTGCTCCTACTTCAACTAAATCTAATCCTGCATCTCTTGCCATTTGTTTCGCTTTTGATGTATCAATCTCACCTAAATTTTCCCCCTTATCATCAATTAGTAATACTTTTGGTGCCTTTATCCAATCATTTATTCTTACATCAATGTCTCTTCCACCTCTTTGATCTCTAAAATCCATTTATTATATTTATTAAATAAAATTATTTATGTTTTTTTAGACGTATCTCTTCTAAAAGATAGTCTAAAAATTCCTGTTTCTTCATTAATCCAATCTCTTTATTTATTCTTGATCTAATTGATACAGTCTCGGTTTCCACCTCTTTGTCTCCCATTATTACTATGTAAGGGATTTTCAATTTCTCTGCATCTCGAATTTTTGATTGCATACTTTTAGCTCTATCATCTAGGGTTACTCGGATACCATTACTGTCTAGTAAGGTATATATGTCAGTAGAGTATTTATTATGTTTTTCAGATATTGGAATTACTGTTACTTGCTCAGGTGCTAGCCATAATGGAAAATCTCCTGCATGCTGTTCAATTAGGAAGGCAAAGAATCTTTCGAATGATCCAATTAATGCCCTGTGAATCACAAACGGCTGTTTCTCCTTACCATCAGCATCTATGTACTTGAGATCAAATCGTTCTGCCATATTAAAATCTAACTGGATGGTTGATATTGTATCCTCTTTTCCGTAAACATTAATCGCTTGTACATCAATTTTTGGACCGTAGAAAGCTGCATCTCCAGGCATCTCTTCAAATTCAATGTCTTTTTTAATTAAAACATTCCTAAGAGTATCTTCTGCAAATGTCCATTTTTCTATATCTCCTGCATATTTAGTTGGATTTTTTTCTCTATCAGATGTCGAGAGTCTAAATTTATATTTATCAAAGCCGACATCCTTGTAAAAGATATCAAGTAAATCCAAAGTCTCATTTATCAGGACCTCCAGCTGTTCTGGTGTGCAGTAAAGATGTGCATCGTTTTGGGTAAAACCTCTCACTCTTTGCAAACCCTGTAATTCTCCAGATTTTTCAAACCTATATACAGTACCAAGCTCCCCCATTTTGATAGGTAGATCCCTGTAACTTCGGATTTCTGTTTTGTATGCCATCATTCCTGCAGGACAGTTCATCGGTTTAAGGTAGTAATCTTCATCATCTACCTTAATCGGTGCATACATAGCATCTTTGTAAAAATCTAAGTGACCTGAAATTTCAAACAATTCGCCTCTAACAATATGGGGTGTTAGTATGTGCTGATATCCATGCTTTCTTTCAAGATCTATCATGTAATTTTCTAATATCCTTCTTATTGTGTATCCTCTAGGTAGCCATATAGGGAGCCCTTGTCCTACTTCAGGTATTATTGCAAAGAGTTTAAGCTGTTTCCCTAATTTCCTATGATTATATTTCTCTGCATCCTCTAAATTTTTTAAATACTCCTTCAGTTCATCTTTTGTCTCAAAAGCTGTCCCGTATATTCTAGTTAACATTTTTTTAGTTTCGTCACCTCTCCAGTAAGCTCCTGCAGTCTTAATTAATTTGATAACACCAACATCTCCAGTATCCTCTAGATGAGGCCCTCTACATAGGTCTACAAATTCATGGTCTCCTGTGACAAAGAAACTTATCTCCTTGTCGGGAATTTCATTTAGAAGCTCCAATTTATATTCCTGTCCAATATCCTTTAGGTATTTGATAGCATCACTCCTTTTCATAAAGGTTTGTGTAACTTGCAACTTCCTCTTTATGATTTTTTTCATTTCTTCTTCAATTACTTTGAGATCTTTCTCTTCTATTGGCTGAGAAAATTCAAAATCATAATAGAATCCATCGTCAATTGCAGGACCTATACCTAGTTTTGCATCAGGATACAGCTTAAGGACAGCGTGTGCTAAGACATGTGATGCTGTATGTCTCATCTTTTCTAAATTTTCTATTTTTTCGTTTACCATATCATTAATATTCTAAAAATTAAAAAAACAGATATTTGGGAAAATATTTGTATGAAAGTTTGAACATTAAAAACATGTCGGAAATACAACCTTATGAATTTTTGATTTGTTTATACCAAACTTCTTATACATTCTCCCTATTTTATCTCTTTTGAAAGAAATATACAATGGATTTTTACTTAACAATATACAGGGATATTGAATTGAGACCGAATTCATAGGTATCGACTTTTTTAATATGGTCTAGAGCCAGTCTCTCAATTGGATATCTTTTTGGATGTTTAATAATGAGGGCTCCTTTGAATTTTGTTTTTTTAGGCTCTTTTACTCCTGGTAGAAATTGTGATACCCCATTTATGATCTCTTGCATTTTGTATACCCTTTTTGTGTTATACAGCTTGTATGGGGGGTCTAGAAAGATAATGTCCCATGTTTTATCACTATTTTTGTTTTTCAGTAAGAAGTCCTCAACTTTGCTTTTAATTACCTCTGCCTGTGGGAGAAACCCTGTGTGGGCAATATTTTTTTTGATAACTAAATCGGCCTGCTTAGAAGCATCTACAAAAGTAGCTTCTTCTGCACCCCTTGATAGTGCTTCTAGACCAAAAGAGCCTGCTCCTGCGTAAAGATCTAGTACTGTCTTATTTGCGATCTCCTTTCCTAAAGCATCAAAGATCCTCACTTTCATTCTATCAGTGAGTGGCCTGGTATTTCGGGGTATCTCTATTTTAAAATTTTTAGCCTTCCCTGCCGTTATCCTAACAAAGGTAGATATAGTGGGCTCTTTGTTTAAGAATTTCTCTCTCAGAAAAGCTTGTTCTCTTTGGTCATACTCCTCCCAGCTCCCTACTTGGTATTTATTTTTTTCTTTTCTTAATTTTTTTGCTGAATCGAATTTTAAACTCATGGGGTGTATTTTACTAAGAAATTGTTGTTTTTACAAAACATCATTATGTTGGATTGATTTTTACTCCCTCAAATTTTACCCCTTCCATTTGTAAATACTGCTCCTCATCTACAAAATCTACAAAGGTAGCGGTTGTTGACCAATTACTTACATTATCATCAGTATCCCAAAGTCTTACTCTCCAGTAGTATGTAATATTTGACTCTCCTGTTAATGCTGTCCCAGCATATGTGACCTCTGGTATATATTGCCCACTTGGGGTTGAGGACATCGAGACTTTGTTTGTATCCCACATAGTTGTCCCTGTAAACGAGCTGTTACTGTTAACTTGAATTTGGAAATATATTGCACTATCCCCATTGGCATCGTAGTGAAGTGCAGAAAATTTCGGCAAAGTAGAAGGTATTTGTGTTGGATTGGTCATTCCATCAATTTGGGGATTGCTTGGTGCAGTTGGAGGTGCAGACATAGTAAACTGAGCAGTAGCTGACCAGTCACTCTCACTCCCATTGTTATCCCAGAACTTCATTCTCCAATAGTATGTTGATCCGTTGAGTGTTAATGTTGTTCCACTGTACGATATATCAGTAGATCTACTCCCATTTGTAA
>CAZPFV010000001.1:0-29098 GCA_964585985.1 uncultured Candidatus Saccharibacteria bacterium | reverse complement strand
ATAGTGATGAAGGTGAATTAGGGTTGATACTTGTAGCTACTGTAAATTGAGCAGTAGCAGACCAGTTACTCTCTCCTCCATTATTATCCCAGAACTTCATTCTCCAATAGTATGTTGAACCGTTAAGTGTTAGTGCTGTTCCACTGTACGATATATCAGTAGACCTACTCCCATTTGTAATTGGTGATATAGCTGTTTTACCACTATCCCACATAATAGTTCCAGTAAAGGTGTTATTTGTATTTACCTCAATTCTGTAATATATTCCAGTATCACTACTGTTTGTATCTGTAAAGATGGCACTGAATTCAGGGGTTGTATCTGTTACCTCGGTTGGATTTGATAAAGCTTCGGTATATAGTGATGATGGAGAATTAGGATTGATGTTCGCTATTAATGTAAATTGAGCAGTAGCAGACCAGTTACTCTCTCCTCCATTGTTATCCCAGAACTTTATTCTCCAATAGTATGTTGATCCGTTGAGTGTTAATGTTGTTCCACTGTACGATATATCAGTAGATCTACTCCCATTTGTAATTGGTGATATAGCTGTTTTACCACTATCCCACATAACAGTTCCAGTGAAAGAGTTGTTTGTATTTACTTCAATTCTGTAATATGTACCAGTGTCACTACTGTTTGTATCTGTAAAGATGGCACTGAATTCAGGGGTTGTGTCTGTTACCTCGGTTGGATCAATTGAACTTTCTGTTTGTAAAGAGGATGGAATATCAGGATCATTATTACTGCTTGCAACAGTAGTTGTCCCATTTATTGCGACTACACTTTCAGGAGTCACATGTCCTGTTGATGACACCTGAGTTGAGGGATTTGTAATTTGAATTTCTATAGTATCTCCTGCATTTGCATTACCGATATCAAATTTAGGATATACACATATTTGTGATGTTCCTACACTCATACTTCCTGTTACAGTAGAAGTACCCAATGAGAACGTTCCTGGTGTACTATTAAATTGTATAGCATCCTGTGGAATTGTACTGGAACATGTGTCTTCCTGTTTGTAATACAAAATTAATCCAGAGAGATTGGTATCAGAAATTGTTCCTGCCTTACTTACAGTAATAGCTGTGACAGTATCTGAGCTTTTATCTCTAACAAAAGTAAAAGCCCCTCCAATGTGTACATCTGAGGTACTAGGATTTACTGTACCAATTTGAGATCCTGTTGTGCCAACATTAATTGATGGTTCTGTGAGCTCTAATACTAGTATCCTAGCATTATTTATACCTGCTGTTCTGGATGAACTTTCAGCACGGTATCTAAGATACCAAGAAGTTGGGGAGTTGGTTAAGGTTTCTTTTTTAAGAGTAAAATACTGACTTCCCCTATTTGCTCCATCTTTGGTTTCAATTAACATCTCTCCGTATGTTGTACTGCCCATTAATGCTTCTCCATATGTACTATATGAGGTACTGCTGCCATCTAAGTCCTCAACCGCTAATACTAAATGATTTGCGGCTTGAGGAGTTTCAGTTAAAGTTACTCTAGTCTGGTACGAGGTAGAAGTTGTGGTTGCTCTTGTCTCATTCTCAGCGTAATAATTGTTTAAAAATCTATCAGCCCTTATCGCAACTATTCTAGCATCGGCGATACCAGCTGTGTTAGAACTACCTTCACTCCCATACTGTATTTTTATTGTATGAGGAGCTGCTGTTAGATGAATCTTTTTGACAACAACCCATGGGTAGCGATTGCTCGCATTCACAGTTTCTATGTTAGAAGTTGAATATGCACTCCCATCAATTGTCATTTGTATTCTAGAATCGTATGAAGTAGAGGAGCCGTCAAATGTAGCGGTAGCAATTAAGATGTAGTCACCAGCAGAGCTTGGGGTGAATGTAAGAGTCGTTTTATCTTGGTATGTTGTAGAAGTGGTTGTGGTCCTAGCTTCACTTTCTGCATATTTATCTAGGTTCTCATCTAGTTTTAAGGCAATCATTTTTGCTTCTTTGATCCGTACAGTTCCAGAGCTATTATTGGTTGCATACTGTATTTGATATGTTTGAGAAGTGGGCGATGAACCGAAAGAATCTATTCCTATTGCCCCTCCAGAGATGTAATCAGTTGCGTCCTTGGGCCGATATATTAATTCGTTGAAATTTTTTGCAGATCCAGTAATTCTCGTTAATTTGCCCTTTGCTTGGTAGGAAGCACTACTGTTTTGCATTAACCATGATGCAATAATTAAGTAGGTACTATTCGCTTGAGGGGTAAACGTTAGGGAGCTTTTCTCTTGGTAGGTTGTGTTTGTATTCCAGGTACTTTGTCCCACTGATTCGGTGTATAGGTTTTCAGACCCAACGCTTGATGGTGTCATAGAGCTGGAGCTGGATTCTTTTACTCTGAGTAGCGAGTTCATTTCAAAGGAAGCTACTTGAGACCAATCACTACTGTTGTCATTACTGTCCCAAAATTTTATCCTCCAGTAATATTTTGCACCGTTTAGACTTAATGGTAAACCGTTGTACGAGATGTTAGGAGATCTATTCTTGTTGGTTATGGGGGTAATTTTTACCTTAGTACTATCCCACATTACAGTCCCATTAAAATCATTTTGTGTATTTACTTGTATCTGATAATGAGTACCAGTATCTTCGTTGTCATCATCTGTAAAAATTGCACTAAACTCGGGGGTTGTATCTGTTATATTTGTAGGGTTAGTAATCTCTTCTGTAAGTAAACTAGTTGGTGGATTTGGTGGCTGATTTGATCGGGTCTCATTATTAATTGTAACAGACTGTGATTTCTTTTTTTGTATAAAGAGTGATGATATATATGGAGGGGTATTTGAATACTCTGTTGAAGTAATTGATGGAGTTGTATGAGTATGGTTGAGTATTGCCTGAGAGCTTGCAGGTGGAGATGTTGAAGCTGAAACAGTGTTTGATGTCTCTAACAAAGTTAATGAGGGTATCGAGTGCGTATGAGTTGATGCACCTCCAGTCGAGCCATAGGAGGAATTCCCAAATGTAAAATATCCATCAAGTTCTGAGTATCTAGTCCAACCAAGAGGTGGAACTGCATTAGACATTGTAATCATTCCTGAGGGAGCCATAATGTCTGAGGCTGTAGCTTTTCCATAAATTATTGTGATGTAGGGTGGGATATGGGTCCCGATGCCAGTGGTGGTTTCAGGTGCCGTGTGTATATGTGTACCTGAGGGTATTGTTACTGTACCAGTTTTAGCAGTACCCGTTGAATTTGTAACTTTTGTGCTTACTGCTGATATAGTGTGGGTGTGTGTAGTTGATGTACGACTCTCTCCGTATGAGGAGTTCCCCCTTGGGAATTTATTATCTAATGCAGAGAATCTAGTAAACCCTATAGGTACTGTAGAAGTAAACTCTGCAACACTGTTTTGTTTAATAATGAGATCACTGTTTGAACAAAATATCATATCTAAATATGGGGGCAGGACTGATGTGTTGTCTTCTGTGTACAAAGTAACATTATGATAATGATTGTTACTGATACTATTCGTACCACTGCTATTTACATTTATAGATGTGGATACTGTTGAAGTCTGCATATCATAGCTACCGTGATTGTGAGAGTTACTTCCTCCTGTTTCCCCAAAGGTGGCTGCGGGGTATGGAAACCTTTGAAAGAAACTCCCATCTGGATTTGACTCTGTTGTCCAGTCAGTATCACATTCGGTATCTTTCATAAGGTAAAATTTTCCATTCCAAGTATCCTCGGCACTTGTGGCAGAAGAGTTACCGTAATACATGTATATTGTCTTACCACCAGATGGTAGCGATGGAATTCTTACCCAAATATGTGTAGTAGGAGTATTGCACCCTCCTTCTATCCAATATGCTAATGTAGTTGAATCGTCACTATCTACAAATCTCAAATCATCACAATCAGGTTGTAATTTACCAGCTGATATTAAGGAGGCAGTATCGTACTCTATTAGAACATCTTCATTGGTGAGGGTGCTGTTGGGGTTAGCAACAGATATTGATTTTCTATATAGCCAACTAGAGCTATACCAAGCTCTACTATCCTCTGAGTTATTAGTAGCTAAAAAATATGCAATAGGTATACCTATTGCTATTACAAGAGCAGATGCTATTAATACAGTTTTTTTTGAAATGGACAGCTTCTCCTTGCTCATTACTATATATGATAGCAGAAAAATTTGAGTAATTAACTATTCCTTGGTAATTTCATACAGAATGATGGAGGCACAGTTAGCAACATTCAAAGATTCTTTTTTCCCTCTCATCGGAATGAATATCTTTTTATCTACCCTATCTAAAATTTCCTTGTTAATACCTCTCTTTTCATGACCAAATATTAGGGCAAGCTTAGAGGGATATTTAATCTGTTGAAAATTTTGGGCATCTGGGGTTAATTCAACTGAGTATATTGGTATTGCCCTCTCCTTTATCTCTTCGATTGCTTCGATGGTACTGTCATAATGTTCAGATGGAATCATCTCCGTAGCACCTAATGCAGTTTTATCTAATTTAGGGTTATCAATATCTGTAGTCATACCACATAGGTAAATCTTTTTTACACTCCCTGCTCCATCGGCAGACCTAAAAATACTTCCTACATTAAAAGCAGATCTAATGTTATCTAAAACAATGTGTATTTCCATTACTTAAATATCTTCTCTAATATGTAATCTAGGTCAATATTATCATCTTTTGTAAGCTCTTTTGCAACAAATTTCGCTTTCTTAAACATATTGATATCCATGAGGGATGCTATTTTAAATTGGGGAATTCCTGACTGTTTTAATCCGTATACCTCTCCAGGGCCTCTATTTTGTAAATCATACTCTGCTACATCAAAACCAGAGGGATGAGAAGCAAAGTATTTTAATCTTTCCACTACATCTCGATTGTTTTGTTCATTTTCGCTTGGGATTACAAAGCAGTGTGCCTCTTTATCTCCCCTGCCTACTCTACCCCTGAGTTGATGTAGCTGCGCTAATCCGAATCTATGAGCATCCTCAATAATCATTACCGTGGCATCGGGCATGTCTATTCCAACTTCAATTACGGATGTTGATATTAGTACATTTATTTCTTTCTTCTTAAACCTCTCTAATATTTCACTTTTTTCCTTTTCTTTTAGCTTTCCGTGCATTAATTCTGTATTTACTGTTTTAAAATATATATTTTTTAAATTCTCGTACTCTGTTAAAACAGCTTTTGCATCTAGCACAGTACTCTCCTCTATTAATGGGTATACAATGAATGCCTGCTCAGTTAATTTACTATCCTTAATTTTTCTATTTACCCATTCAAAACAATCAGATCTTTTATCATACGGTACATACTTTGTAATAATTTCTTTCTGCATTTTAGGTTTCTCCTTGATGGTAGAGACTTCTACATTACCAAATACTATCTCTGTCAGACTTCTAGGAATAGGAGTTGCTGTCATTGTTAAGTAGTGAGGTATATAGCTATTTCCTTTTAGTAGCTGTTCTCTTTGTTCTACACCAAATCTATGTTGCTCATCAACGATAACGAGATTAAGATTATCAGGAAGATTACTTTTGTAAAGGATTGCATGAGTACCAACAATTAAAGAATTGCTGGATTTAGGTTCACTTTTTCTAGTTGATATCCATATTTCTACATCTACTCCAAAAGGTTTGAGTAATTTGTTAAAGGTATCGAAATGTTGTTGTGCAAGTACAGTTGTAGGGGCTAATATCACGGCGGAGTAGCTATTTCTAATACACTGTAATATTGCTAGAGCACTTACAACAGTTTTACCACTACCTACATCACCATTAAGCAACCTATTCATAGGTCTGTTTTTTGACATATCGCTTAAAATCTCGTTTATGCTTTTCGTTTGATCTTTTGTTAAAAGGAATGGTAATGAAGAGAGAAAGTCGTTACTGAGATTCTTGTCTTCTACTATTTTTAATGCCTTTAATTTATTTCTTCTTTTCCTCTCCTTTTCACTTAGTATTGCAATCCTAAGCATTTCATCAAACTGTAAACGCTCTCTTGCCTTGCGAAGAGCCTCTTCTGTATTAGGGAAGTGTATCTGCTCTATGCTCTCTCCTAAAGAGCAGAGTTCATACTTTGAAAGATACTGGTTTGGAATGGGGTCGTTTATCATCTTTCTAATATTTGTTTCTAGCGGTAGAATGGTATTTCGTATGCTCCTAGAGGAGAGGCCTTCTGTTTCGTGATAGATACCGATTATTTTGCCTAAATGCCTTTGAGAAGAGATGTCTCCTGTATACTTCTCATATTTTGGGTTATATATATTTTTTGTACTACCTTTAGATGAAACTTTACCATCAAAAATATACCACTCCCCTATTTTAAATGTTTTGGTAAGATAGCTTTGATTAAAGTATGAGAGGTCAAGTGAGTTGTCATACTGGTCAATCACTTTTACTTTTGTTAATACTTTTCTACTTCTTGTATATATATTCTTAACTTCAACTATTTGAGCTAGAAATGTTCCCTCTTGGAGATATTTAAAGTCTTCAATATTTAATATTTCAGAGGTATCTCTGTATCTAAACGGTATATGGAAAAGTAAATCCTTAATGGTATGGATGTTTAGTATATCGAATTTCTGGGATAGGGATAATCCGATACCCTTAAGAGTGGTAATGGGATCATTTAAGAGAATATCGGGCATGTTCTTATCCTATTAGTAAAAGTACTATTGGCGCAATGATACTTGTAATCATAACAATTGCAATGAAAATGCTAAATATTTTTTTTAGTAATTCTTTTTTCTTTTTCTTCATACCTATATTCTACAAGTTACTATCAGTTTTTCCAAGTTTTTTGAATTTTGTTTTTGGTAGAAGCAGAATTCGCGTAAAAAGCCCACTCCCGTTTTACACTCGTTTTACCAACTTGGGTAATAATTTCAATAATGTCTCCTGTTTGTACTTTGTAATTTAGTTTTTCTGCTCTACCGTTAACTTTCGCAGAGACCATTTTGTAGCCAATACTTGTATGTACTTTAAAAGCAAAGTCAACAACTGTATCCCCTTTATTTAACTGTAAAATTTTTCCTTTAGGTGTAAATGCATACACATTATTTGGGAAGATGTTTACCAGTATCGGAATGGAAATTTCTTCTTCTCTTTGGGATATGTGTTTATTTATTTGTTTATGAACGTCCTCTACCCAATCATATTTATCCGTAGGGTTCGCATATCTACTTTTACTTTCTTTGTATGCGATGTGTGAGGCTGGTCCGTAAGTATTTTTGTAGTACATATCATGAGTTACTATTTGAATTTCCAAAACATTTGGAGAGACCTCATCTAATAGTATTGGCCCTTGTAGTGCTGTATATCCGTTGGGCTTTGGATGTGAGATATAATCATCAAACTCTTCGCTTATGATATCTCCATTGTCCATTATTTTTTCGAGTATGTTAAAGCAGTTTTCTGTACTATCAGTAACTGCTCTAAACCCTATTATGTCTCTAATACGGCTAATATCTAGATTTCCACCCTCCTTAATCTGTTTGTCGTGCTTCTTATATATGCTATAAATGCTTTTTATCCTACCGTTCACAGTAGGAGTTGGCCTAATATCTTGAAGTATTTCTTTTAGATACTTCTCATACTTGTAGAGCATCTCTTTTGTGAAGTGGTTTGCATTTAGTTTGTTTTGTATCTGTAAATACTCTTCAGGTTTATAAATCTCTAATGCTTTCTCCTCTAGCTCCTTTTTTATATCATCAAGATTTAGGTACTCTGCGAGTGGAGCGTATATATGTAAGATTTTTTGAATCTTAGAATTAAGTCTCTCTTTGGGCATATATTCAATAGTTCGAACATTGTCCAAATTGTCGGCTAATTTGATAAGGACAGGTCTTAAATCCTTAGCATTGTTTAGAATGCATTTGTTGATAATCTCATATACAGTATCAGGGCTCCCTGTTGCCCTATTAATATCATTATGTAATTTGATGAGATTGCAAACATCTTCACCGAAATGCTCCTCTATTTCCATTAGAATCTCATCTTCCTTTTTTGGGTCATTACTTGCACTGTTGTGTAGTAAACCTGCGATCATAGTATTGGTTTCCATACCCATCTCTCCGAGTGTAATTGCTATTCTCAGTGAATGGTTTATGTAGGGCTCACCAGAGGACCTTATCTGGCCATCATGATATTTTTCAGCAAACTCTATTGCCTTTCTTATTTGTGAGAGGTATTTCTTTGGGGCTAATTCTTTAACTTTTTTTTTATATTTAGAGGTTGTCATCAAGAAACGCCCCGACTAGGAGTCAATATTTTAAATCCTGCAAAACTAACTTTCTATTTTTTTAATTTGATATACATTCTTGCCACATTTAAGAATGTTTTCTTTATCGTTGTTAATTGTGATAATGGTATTCCAGTCCACTATCTTTTCACTGTCTATGCTTACTGCTCCCTGTTCTACTAACCTTTTTGCTTGTGATTTACTATCTGTGATATCACACTCTACGATTAAGTCTAGAATCCCAATTTTGTACCTGCTAATTTCCTTGGTAGGTATGTTTGTATTTAAGTTGCCTTTCTGAAATACATTTTCAAAGTACATTTGAGCCTCTTGAGCTTCAATTGAATTCGTTAAATCTTTTGTGACTTCAAGAGCTAACTGTTTCTTCAATATCATTGGGTTCTCACCCTCTGCTAATCTTTCTTTAATTTTTTCTACATCGCTTAGTTCATACGCTGTTAATATCTCAAATGCAATTGGTAGTAATCTGTCATCAAATGCCATAATTTTTCCAAATATGTCTCTTCCACTGTCACTTAGTTTAATCATATTACCCTCTGTTTTACCCATTTTTGTACCATCAGCTGTTTCAAGTAATTTTCCTGCTATTACAATTTTCTCTTTACCTAATTTATTCATTATTAAATCTCTTCCAGCAAGCATATTGAAGAGCTGGTCATTTCCTCCGATCTCTACATCGATATCCATCATTACGGAGTCGTAGCCCTGCATAAGGGGGTAAAGGAATTCATGCAAATATATCGGTTTATCTTCTTTTATTCTGTTTTGAAACATACTTCTCTTTAGCATCTGTTGTACTGTAAACACGGATGCTATTTCTATGATGTCTGCAAAGATTAATGGCTCTAGCCATTGGCTGTTGTATACTACTTTGACGGGATTCTCCTTATTGAAAATGTCAACTATGTGGGATGCTTGTTGTACATATGTTTTCATATTTTGTTCCACCTGCTCTTTACTTAGCTTTACTCTAGCTGATGATTTGTCTGATGGATCACCTATTCTTGCAGTAAAGTCCCCTATTACGAAATATACTTGGTGACCTAATTTTCTGAAATCTTCTAATTTCCTCATTCCAACAGTATGACCTATATGTAGGGTGGGTGCTGTAGGATCGAAGCCTTGATATATGTTTATTCTTTTCCCACTCAGGAGTAATTTTTTAAGAGCATCACTAGAAGGGAGTATTTGCTCTACGCCCTTCTTTAGTATCCTTTCTATTATTTTTTCATCTTTAAGTATTTCCATCTTCTAGATATTATACCTTTAGAATATTAATTTAGAAACTATTTAATATATTTTTTGTTTTTTAGCTTATCGGGTAAACACTGTTGATCTGATTTTTTACTAGGTAAATCATGATCATACTCATACCCTTTGCCGTATCCGATACTTTGCATAAGTTTTGTCTCAGCATTTCTAATTCCTAAAGGTACAGGTAAATTACCATACTTTTCAATATCTTCCTTTACACTTAACTCTGCTGTATAGGCGCTATTGTCCTTTGGGGCCTTAGAAAGATATATAGCTAACTGAATTAAAAATACCTCACACTCAGGCATCCCTATTTTTTGACAGGCTTCATATGCAGTATTTGCTAAAATTAAAGCCTGTGGATCTGCATTGCCGATATCTTCACTAGCAAACCTAACCATCCTTCTAGCTAGATACAAGGGGTCTTCTCCTGCACTTAGCATTCTTCCTACCCAGTATACTGCTGCATCAGGGTTACTAGATCTCATTGATTTATGTATAGCGGATATAATGTTGTAATGCTCCTCTCCATTTTTATCATAGTAAAGAGGTTTTTGGACGACTTCTTTTATTTCATCCTCAGATATTACTTTCTTATCTCCGTTGGCCTCTGAAAGAGTAATGGCCATCTCTAAAATATTTAGCGCGGACCTAATGTCTCCATTTGAAAGGTCAGAGATGAGGGATATAATTTTGGGGGGAATTTTATAATTAGAAAATTCCTTTTTTATGATTCTTGTTAAAAGGATTGTGATGTCTTCTGAAGTGTGCTGATTAAAAACAAACACTTTAGTTCTAGAAAGTAATGCACTTATTATCGTAAAGGAAGGGTTTTCAGTAGTTGCCCCTATCAATGTAATTATCCCTTGCTCTACATATGGAAGAAGTGTATCCTGCTGTGCTTTGTTCCATCTATGTATTTCATCTAAGAAAAGCATAGTTTTTTTGTTATATCTTTGGTTATTATCAGCAATTTTTAATATCTTCCTTAAATCTTCTTTACCACTATTTACAGCCTGCATTTTGTAAAAATCGTAGTACAGATTTAAGGAAATGATATTTGCTAATGTAGTCTTCCCTGTACCTGGTGGTCCCCAAAAAATCATAGAAGGCACTTTACCTAGCTCTAAGAATTTCCTGATTGGTCCATTTGGTCCAACTAAATGTTGTTGCCCAATGAGATCATCTAGTTTAGTCGGCCTATATTTTGAAGCTAACGGTTCGTAAACTGACATAGCCAATTATACCGTATTACAAGAATATGTGTTTAGAATATATATTCGTAAAGTGGGTACTCTCCTACTCTAATTAGTTTCCCTTTGATATCAGGTAATGGTTTTTTGTATGTATATACTCTTGTTCCCTTTTTTAATTCTTTTTTAAATTTCTTTTGAAGTATTTCTAAGCTTTCAGCAGGTAGACAGCAATATATTACGTTAAATGGTTTAAGATCTACTTTTAAAAAATTTTCTTCAAGAAATTGTATCTTCTTGTTAAAAGGGGCAATTATTGCCTTAGTAAGCTTTACAATAATGAGGAGGACAGGACTAAATTCGTAACCTACTGTAGTACATTTATACATGTTGTAGGTTGCCCAAATTACTCTTCCATCTCCAGATCCCAAATCAGCAAATTTTTCATTCTCTTTTAGATTAAAATGTTTGATAATTTCTTTTAAGAGTTTTTTGGGAGTGGCGTAGTAAGGGGAGAAAAAATTAAGAATCATAGAAATGATATATGATAGTAGTAAAAGAACTACTAAGATATTAATTGCGAGTGCTAATCCGTTTGGCATATGAGATAATTATATAATAATTATTTTAATATTAATATATGATAGACGGAATTCTACTTATAGACAAGGAGAGAGATATTACTTCTTACGATGTTATTAGAAAATTAAAAAGGATTCTCGGGAATAAACAAAAGATTGGGCATGCTGGTACACTGGATCCTTTCGCGACAGGGCTCCTTGTTATCCTTCTTGGCAAAGCTACTAAACTTATGAATACTTTTCATACATATGAAAAGGAGTATGAGGTAGTAGGAGAATTTGGATATGCTACAGATACTCAAGATAGTGAGGGTAAGGTTATCCAGAGAAGTACAGAGCCAAAGATTCCCCAAAAGGAAGAATTAAGGAGTATTGTTGAGAAACATTTTTTAGGAAATATTACTCAAGTACCACCAATCTACTCTGCAAAAAAAATTAAGGGTAGAAAGGCGTATGACTTAGCAAGGAAGGGAAAAGAGGTTATTCTTAAGCCTGTTAATATATCAATTTCTGTATTTGAAATATTTGAATATGAGTATCCCTTTTTTAAGTGTAAGATAAGGTGTTCAACTGGTACATATGTTAGGACATTGATAAATGATTTAGGTATGAGGACAGAGAATCTTGCAACAAGCAGGGAGCTAAGGCGAGTAGCCGTAGGAGAGTATAAAGTAAGTGAAGCAATTCCTAGTACACAGCTTGTGGAAGAAAATATTGAAAATATTCTTCGGAGAGTAATTAATATTAATAGTTAGAGTAATGGAGAAAGGTAAATTATTCGTTATAGCAACTCCCATTGGGAATCTTGGAGATATGACATATCGTGGTGTAGAAGTACTTAAATCAGTAGCTTTCATTCTCGCAGAAGACACTAGAGAGAGTATTAAGCTTCTGAGAAAGTATAATATTAATACAGCGTTGATATCGTATAGGGATCAGAATCATGAAAGGATTTTTTCTAAAATTTTAGAGAAATTAGATATGGGTTTAAATCTTGGACTTGTATCAGATAGTGGTACTCCTTTGATTAGTGATCCAGGTTTTAAATTGATAAGGGAATTGAGAGAGTTAGGGTATACAGTGGAGAGTATTCCAGGTCCATCTGCAGTAATATCTGCTCTTTCCATAGGTGGATTGCCTACAGACAAGTTTACATTTTTAGGTTTTCTTCCTAAGTCATTATCCAAAAGAGAAAAAATATTACAAAAATATTTAGCCTTAGGTAACACGCTTGTAATATATGAGTCGCCAATGCGAGTAATTTCTTTGTTAGAGAGTGTAAAGGAAATAGATTCTGAGACTCAGATTGTTTTGACCAAGGATTTAACAAAGTTTAGGGAGGAAGTTAGCAGTGGTACATCGCAAGAGTTAATAGCCTCTTTTAAAGAGAAGGGGTTTGAGAAACATCCTCATGGGGAATTTGTTGTTTTACTGTATTTGGCTAAGAGAACAGAGTAAGATAGTTTTGATCTGTAATACTTTCCATTTTACTGTATGAGATATTTTTAATTTCACATGCCTTCTCAATTATTTCCTTTATTAAAACGGGTCTTCCATACTTTTTAAGGCTGTTTTTCGTCTTCCTTACACTCTGCGTTGGTAAAAACGGTCCATCTGTTTCAAACAGGATTCTTTCAACAGGGGTCTCCTTTAAAATTTTACGAACATTCTCACCGCTAGGATATGTAATTATTGCATTAAAGCCCACATACATACCTAGGTTAAGAATATCTTTTAACATATCCGTATCTCCTGTATAGCTATGGAATGACCCTCGAATTGCTCCTTTCCCTTCTTTTGCAATTATAGCGAGGGTATCTTTAACACAGCTGCTAGATCCATTTTCTCCTCTCGCGTGTATACTCATAGGGATGTTGTTCTTAATTGCTACTCTACACAGTTTAGTAAACATCCATTTTTGAGCTTCTTTAATTTGTTCCTTTTCCTCTTGCGTAAAGTTGAAGTATATGCCCATTGTATAGTAATCTAACCCACACTCTCCAACTGCTGTAATATTGGATATGTGTTGTGTAAATACTTCTTCATACAAACTGAACTGCTTTTTAGTGAACTTAAAGATATCAACACTGTTCAAATGGTTACTTGAGATCCCCTCCTCTATCCTAGATGGATGAATACCTAGGGCCAAGTCTACAACAGAGGGGTATTTCATATTCATGGTATTATACAGATCTATTGTATCTTGATAATTGGTAAAATCTGTAGTTTGCGCTAATATTTTTTTACCCCCTTGTTGAAGAAAATCTTCTATGTCACTTTCCAGATTCTCCTTAAGAGGGCTCATTGATATATGAATATGTGAGTCATGCATAGCAACATTTTAGCACAGTTTATGAGCTTGTATTTTATTTTTCAAAATATGATACAATATCTGCGTTATGAAAGGTCGGTTGTATGCCAATTGGTTGGTTGTTATTACTTCGTTACTTTTTATCTCCTCATTAGGAGTTTTTTTGATATATATTCAGGATAATATTATTGATAGTCAGTGTGCATTAGGTGATGATTTAGGCAGTAATTGTGTCTGTGATAGTGAGGGAGAAAAGATTTGTGACTCCCCTGCATCTCAAGCAACAGATATCGCTGAATTTACTTCTAAAGGGTTGATATATACCTTTGATTTTTTGAATTTAATGGATTCAGGTCTTGGCTCTAATGGTGTTGTATTTACAGATATTTCAAAATCGAGTAATAATTTAAGGGTAGTAATTGAAATTGATAGTATGTGTAACGAAGAGAATATCGTTGCTCCTCAAATTGGTTTTTATAAGCAGGATGAAAAAAAATTAGTACTCTCTGTGGTTAGCAACCTTACAGATCCATCATTTAATCTTTCCTGTAGATCTGAAAATATTTTCGTTATTGAAAATTTTGATATGAATGTTAACCAGTCATTTAAGATAGAGTTTCAGGATGAGTATGACTCTGTGTACCAGGCAGATATTTGTATATATGAAGGGTATATCAGAAATGAGGGAGACGTATACGAATCCATAGATGATACACAGATATGTAAATGCCAAAATGGCTCTACAGAATGTAGATTCGAGTAGACATTAGAGTAACCCTACAAATATTCCAAGGATACAACCGAAAAGTGTAAATAACCAAAACCTCATTGTTATCTTGTATTGTGGCCAACCAACTGCCTGAAAGTGATGATGCAATGGTGCAATCTTAAAGACCCTCTTTTTAAAGAATTTCATACTTATTATCTGTATTGCACTAGAGCCCATTATAATCCATGTCATAAAGGACATCAGCATGTATGGTAAGAAATTGTTTGTTACTAGACCGATAAAGAAAAGTGCAAAAGCCAACGGCATTGCACCAGGTCCTCCATTCCAAAATCTTGCTGGAGGAATGTTGAAATATAGGTCCACTATTAATACTCCTAATGTTATTGAAAGGAATGGTAAGAAAGCAAACTGTTGTTGTATTATGAGTAGGACCATCATTGCTGAAACAATGATTATGAAAATTCCTACCATCAACCCATCTAGTCCATCAGAAAGCTCTCCTGAGTAGATAGCGAGTTGGGAAAGAATCGATGTTAATAGCAGCACTGCTGGGGTGACGGAGATAGTGAGTGTATTAGTCAGGGAAATATTATTAAAGTTACCCGTTTTGTGTAGTAGATACATAATACCAAGATTTAGTAAGGTTGTAATTGCTAATTTGGCTAATCTCCATTCAAAAGTTTCTTGCATTGCTTTAACTTTTTCATTGTTTTTAAAACCGTTTGTAAATACAGCGACATCAATAAAGCCCCAGAAGCCAAAGAGTAAGAAACCAATTAGTAATATCCTTAATTCTGGAAACATCGGAGTAAAGAAATATGTTACCGCAGGGACAATAAGCCAAATTAATATACCTCCCATATTTGGTGTGCCATTTGTCTGAGATGTTTTCATAATTCTCATAAATATCGAATTTGTTCCCCCTCTAGATCCTAGTTTTGATTTTTTAATTCCACTTACCTGATTAAACTTATAGAGGATATTAATCATTATTGGGGCAAGGAGAATTGTTATCGCAGTTGAGATAAAGAGGTATTTAAGACTTTCTTTTACTATTTCTATCATTGTTGGTGTAAGATAAATTATTTTAATGATTATCTCAATTTCTTTTTGAGATTTCTAGGTCATGTACAACATTTAGGAAAATGTCAGTCCAGAGTGGTACAACGGTACTAGCAGCGAATTGATCATTTTTAGGCTCTTCTAATCTAACTAACATAATCATTTTTGCATCGTCTGCTGGTGCAAAGCCTACAAATGTTGTTATCGTCTTATCACTCTCATACCCCGTACCATCTTTTTTTGCTACTTGGGCAGTACCTGTTTTCCCTGCGATATAGTACTCTTCTAATAGTTTAATATATTTAGCATTAATACCACCATCCTCAATTACATGTGTCATCATCATAGCGACACTGTCTGCTGTTTCTGCAGATATTGGTTGGGAAAGCACTTGTGCTTGATATTGAATAACTTCCTCTTCATTGGATATGGAAGAGATTAGAAATGGTCTCATTCTTTTGCCGTGGTTGGCCAATGTACTTATTGCAGACAATACTTGCAGTGGGGTTGCAGAGATACCCTGTCCATATGATGCCGTTATTATATCTAACCTAGTCCACTCATCATAGGATCTAAGATAGCTATTACTCTCTTCTTGGAGCCCTATTCCTATGAAATTACCAATTCCAAACTCTTTTAGCTTGTTGTAGAAGTATGCAGAATCTACCTCTAGTGCAGTTTTCGCAATACAAGGATTACTTGAATTTTTAAGCATTTCTCCAAGAGATTGATAACCACTAGGTCTCCTATTCCAAGTGTGTATCTTTCTTCCTTTTAGGTCGTCGTAACCTGTAGCCTCGTATAAATCCAAATAGCCTGTTGGGTCATCACATGTATATTCTTTATCAATTGCTTCAGACTCAAGGGCTATAGCTACTGTAATCGGTTTTTGTACAGAGCCGTACTCATATACATCCGCAACAGAGAGATTCTTAAATACCCAAGGCTCTGAGATTCTCCAATATTCATTTGGATTATACGATGGATAATTTGCCATAGAAAGAATTTCGCCTGTTTTAGGATTCATTATTATTGCACTCCCACTTTTAGAGCCAGTATTTTCAACATGCTCTTTTAAAATATTTTCTACCTTGTTTTGTAAAGAGGGTTTAATTGTTAATGTGAAATCCTTTCCTGATCTAGGCAGTACTGGCTCGTACTCTGCTGTAAGAATAGTGTTTCCTCTAGAGTCTTTCTCCTCATATGTATACCCTTCTCGTCCAGCAATATCACCGAAATAGAAGCCTTCAATTCCGTACTGCCCGAGGTCTTTCCCTTCACTATCTTTTCCGATAAAGCCCAATACATGAGAAGCAAGTTCACCATTGGGATATACTCTTTTTAATGATTTTTCAAAGTAAAGTCCAAATCCAGCCCTATTTAGATTTTCATTGCCGAAGATATTTTCTTTCTCTAGTGCAATCTTTGTTTCAGTGTCTACCCCCTTAGCCAAATTTACATATACAAAGTCATCAGTTATTTTCTCTTTTATACTTTCTAGCTCTACTGCTAATATTGAGGAGACTGTTGATATGAATATATCTTTTTTACTAAAGAATAGTTCTCTTTCCCTTTCATCATTACTCAAAGAGGCGTATACATTCCATATGGGTTGATCTACTGCTAATACTGTCCCATCATTTGCATAAATCATACCTCTTTGAGCAGTTTGCGTTCCCGTATCTGTATACTGCTGTCTCCCTATGGTTGAAAGCCTCTCTGCGTCTACGACCTGCCATCGAAATGCTTGAGCAATGATAATAAGAGCTGTAACCGAAATAGCTATGTTTACAATTTTGTAATTATTTTTCTGAATTTGTGCTCCAGTACTGCCTGTTTTTTTCCTTCGTCTAGGGGAGTGTAAATGACTTAGGCTTGTCATTAGTTATTTGCTACTAATCTAGAATCTTCTATATATATGTAATTCTGTACCTTCTGTTGTGAAAGGTTTAACTTTTTCTCTGAGAGATTCTCTATAACTCTTAGTGAGCTGTTCTTAGCAATCTCTTCTGAGATGGCCCTATTCTCTTCTAAAAGATACTCTTTCTCTTTGTTTAGAGCCTCTAACTGAATACCTAAAGGGGTTAAGATGGAATTTACAACAAGCTGTGTAAGAATAAAGAGGAAAAAAGTCAGTAGGATAAGGGTTGGGAAAAATTTTTGTTTTTTAACCTCTTTGGTTTTCATTAGGCAGTTTAATATATTATATTTTCTCTATAGCTCTTAACTTAGCTGAAGCGGATCTGGGATTATTCATTACCTCTTGGTCGGTTGGGGCAATTTTTTCTTTTGTAAGAAGTAACCCTTCTCCGCTATCAACTAAATTGTTAAAGTAACTTTTCACTATTCTATCTTCAAGTGAATGGAAGGTAATCACGCATATCCTTCCTTTACTGTTTAAGAGCTTAAAAGACTTCTCTAATCCTTGTTGCAGGGAGTCTAACTCATCATTTACCACAATTCGCAGAGCCTGAAAGACTCTGCGAGAAGGGTTCTTAGAACTATGATGAGCTGCCGGCACAACTCTATAGACTAGTCTTGTAAGATCTCCAACAGTATTAATATTCGTAATATCTTTTTTAATAGCTTTTGCAATTGCTTTGGAATACTTCTCTTCCCCATATTTAAAAAAAAGGTTTGAGAGCTCTTTTGGGGAGAGCGCATTTAACAAATCAATTGCTTTAACTCCTAACTGAGTGTCCATTCTCATATCTAGTGGCTCATTTTCTTCTAAATAGCTAAAACCTCTGTTTTTTGAATCCTCTAACTGTCTAGAAGAGAGACCTAAATCCATGAGAATACCGTTTGGTTTTCTATGATAGCCCTCTATTAGAGAATCAATCTTAGAGAAATTTGACCTAACAATTTTCCAATTTGGAGCTAAATACTCCTTGTAATACGCTTTTACAAAATCAATTGCATTTTGATCTTGGTCGATACTAAGGAGTAGACCCTCGCTATTTAGTCTTTTGAGAATTTCAAAGCTGTGTCCCCCATCGCCAAGTGTACAATCAATGTAAAAGCCAGATTCCTTTATTAGCAAATATTGAAGAGTTTCTTTAAGTAAGACGGGTATATGTATTTTTTTCATTATTTTGCTCCCTTCATCCTTTCAATTTCGTCAGCAATTTTGTCACTGTTGCTATCAAGGTACATCACTCTCTTCTCCCATTTCGATTTGTCCCAGAGTTCTATCCAGTTTACTAATCCCAAAAAAACGATATCTGTTTTAATTTCAGCATACTGAAAGAGTGAGTTAGGTATTACAAATCGCCCTAATTTATCCAGTGATATTTCTACTGCACTACCAATTAAGAATCTTGATGTATCACGAATATTTTTATTTATAAAAGAGCCATTTATTACATCCTGCGCTATCTTTTTCCACATCCCTTTGTTAACAAGTATTAATGATTTCTCATAACCTCTTGTTAATATTATGTCCTCGCCTAGTTCCTCTCTAAACTTCTTTGGAAGTGATACTCTTTTTTTCTCCCCTATTTTGCTTTGATACTCTCCAATAATCATGTCAAAATATACCACTTTTTACCACTTCTTGCCACTAATGTACCATTAATATTTTATTAAGGTCAAGAGTGTAATACTACAAGTCGTACATTATGGAGATTTCTGTTGTATCTTGGTAAGAAATATTTCTTATTAAAAATATCAGTATAGGTAAATAGAAAATATTTTACTGCTTGATGATATGGAGCGACTTGGTGAAGTATCTCATAAAATGCAGAAGAGAATTACTCTTCCCACTTAATATCTGCACCGAGCATTTGTAAATTTTCTACAAAATGGGGGTGTGCTCTTTTTATGGAGTCCGCATTTTTAATAACACTTTCTCCTTCTATTGTTAAGGCCACCATCATAAGGGCAACAGTTGCTCTTATAATATTTGGGGCATCAACAGATGCTGGGCTTAATTCCTTACCACCAAAGATGATTACCCTATGAGGATCACACATTACTATATGGGCACCAAACTTTATCATTTCAGGTATCCAAAATAGCCCTGCCTCATATATCTTATTCCAAAACATACAGTTTCCTTCAGCTTTAACAGCAAGAGCCATCATTAGTGGTAGTAGATCTGTTGGAAAGTACGGCCATGGAGCTGCTTCTACTTTTTGTAAAAGGTTTTTGGTAAAGGGCTCTACTACCTTTAATTTACCATTACTTTCTGTGTATGCAGTATTACCCTCATATTTTATAGATACTCCAAATTTTGCAAATGTTTTATCTATTAATTGGAAGTGATGAGGGATAGCATTGTTAATTCTAACCTGGCCTCCTGTCATTGCACCTAGTGCTAGTAAGGTAGTAATCTCATGATGGTCAGAAGTAATTGTAAATTCACCACCGTGAAGCTTCTCTACACCAGTGACTGTCAAGGTCGAAGAACCAATACCCTCTATATCAGCACCCAGCTCTGTTAGAAAATTGCATAAGTCTTGAACATGAGGTTCTGATGCAGAGTTAATCATTTTAGAGACACCTTTTGCTAGAGATGCAGCCATAACAAAGTTTTCGGTAGTTGTTACTGACATATAGTCTTGCCATAAAGTATTACCCCTTAATCCATTTTTTGCTTCAATAGTTAATTTCTTGTTTACTGTGACATTTGCTCCTAGACTCTTAAACACTTCAAGATGGGGATCAATCTCTCGAATACCTAGTGAGCATCCCCCAATTTCCTGTTGGATTTCAAGTATTTTATGTCTATGTAAAAGAGGTGCAAGAATTAAAAGTGCTCCTCTCATTCCTAAGGGGAGACCTGTCTCTCCGAAGCTCTTACAAAAGCCAGAATTATTTATTTTTACAACCTGTTTCTCTTTATCCCAATCTACCTTTGAGCCAAGCTCTGTCATTAAATCTATTAATTTACTTACATCAGTAAGCTCAGGAAAGTTATAGATAGTGATATCATCATCTGTAAGTAGAGTAGCACACAGTATGGGTAATGCGGAGTTTTTATTACCTGCCGGTGTTATCTCTCCAACCAATTTATTTCCTCCTTTGACTATTAAGTTTGCCATATTTAATATTAAATTATATTAATTTCGTAATTTAGAGACACATCATATTTCTCTTTAACTTCTTTTCTGATCTCTTCTAAAAATTTAAAAATATCATCTCCTGATGCTTTGCGGTTTGTGACAACACAAAGAGCATGATTTTGATATACACCGACATTACCAATCCATTTTCCTCTCCACCCTAACTCATCTATTATTCTACCTGCAGGGATTTTTACATGCTCCTCCACGCTATCGTCCTTTTCTGTTTTTGTATACAGTAACTTCTCAACAGGGTATGATTGTAACTCAGGGATAATCTTCGAAAGAGATAGATATTTTTCTTTGGTAACAGTAGGGTTTTCAAATACAGAACCACAGGTCCCATACTCTTCAATAGAGGGTAATTTCTTCTGCCTTTGTCTAGAGACTGCTTTCATAACATCTTGTATTGTATATGGTTCCTTTGCAAAACTTTTCAATTCATCTTCTAGTGAACCGTACCTTGCTTTTCTTTCATGATAGCTAATTTCTAAATTTTCTTCCTCCTTATTTAGTTTAACAACCGTAGAAAGAATTAAATACCTATTTTTAGAGGATTTAAACAGGCTGTTTCTGTATGCAAAATTACAGTTAGAATTATCAAGCATCTTTCTTTTGCCATCCTTTAAATCGACTACAGTAACAGTATCTATGATATCCATTATATTTTGTCCATATGCAGCGATATTTTGAGATACGGCACCTCCGACACTACTTGGAATATCGATCAAATTTTCTATCCCCTGATAGTTGTTTTCAACTGCCCATAAAACAAAACTATTCCAGTCCTCTCCACTATATACCTCTATCCATACATGCTTAGAATTTTCTTTTACAATTTCTTTACCTTTAAGCAAAGGACGAATCACTAAGCCCTCAAAATCATTTCGAAAGAGAATATTATTTCCTTGCCCGAGTATGAGTATCTGCTCTTTAGTTAATATCTCAGAAGTAAGAAGTTGTGTAATATCATTTTCATCTTTTAGCTCAAAAAAGTATTTAGCTTTTGCATCTACTCCATACTGATTGAGCTTTTTAAGACTTTTGTTCTTTTCTATTTTCATAGAGAGTAGTTAATTATATACAAAATATAGGAGGAGTGCTCTATTTTGGGTAATTAAGTATTTCATCAAGAATCATAGAGAGTGCATTTGTCGGAAAGAGTTTCTCTAATTTATCGTTATCTATTTTTCTTAGAGCCACCTGTTTTTGAAACCTTTCAATTTCTTCAAGTAGGTTACAATCATTAAGATACTTCTCCTCTAAAATATTTGCAGTTCCAATATCACTTAAGACTTTAGCATTTAAATACTGTTCATTATGTGTTACCCAAGGAATTGGAATAAAAAGTGCGTATTTTTTTAAAACCCCTATTTCGTAAACTGTATTTGCTCCTGCTCTCCCGATAAAGAGATCCATACTATTTAGTACATAGCCGATTGTATCGCTATCTATATATTTTGTGACTACAAATCGCTCCTTTAATTCAGCAGGTAAGTTATTCCTATAATCTAGTGCTTTCTCATAATCTTTATTTATTTCATTATCCCCAGTTTGAAGTAATACTCTGTATTTTTTAAGAAGAGGATTTAAAGAGTTAAGCACTTTTACATTAATAACATGGGAGCCTAACCCTCCACCAGAGAAGTACAGAAAGGGGAGCTGTTTGTTTGTTACTGTTAGTGCCAGAATATCTTTGTCTGTATCTGGAGTTACTTTAGAATTAAAAATAGATTTTTTAATAATATTGCCTGAATGTTTAACTTTCTCTTTGGGGAAATATTTTTCCGAATTTTTAAAGGAGATGTATATCTTCTTTGATAATTTACTTATTATTCTGTTAGAAAGTCCAACAGATGCTGTCTGCTCATGAAGAAATATCGGTTTTTGATATAGCCATCCTGCAATACATACAGGCACTGAAACGAACCCTCCTGAAGAAAAAATTAATGATGGATTAGTCTTTCTGATAATTGCAAGGGAATCAAATAGGCCAAGAAGTGTTCTAAATGGAAGAAAGAGAGTTTTTAAAGATATTTTTCTTTGTAGTTTACCTGCTCTGATGAAATATTTTTGGAATTTAGCATCTTTGAGAATCCTCTGCTCCAATGAATTACCTTTCTTTTCTCCTTCCATCCCTAAATCCCCTCCTACATATATGATATTTGCTAATGGAATGTTGTAATCATCTATTAAAGAATCTATCACGGCTTTGGCTACAGTAAGATGTCCTCCACTACCACCTCCTGTAATTAAAACTTTCATATCTTTTTTAAGCATTTTTTGTATATTTACTTACATTTAAAAGTAATCCAAAGGCTATCATTGTTACAATTGTACTTGAACCACCGTAACTTAGAAAGGGCAAAGGAATCCCCGTCAATGGTATTAATCCCACATTGGCTGCCATATTCAAGAGAGCTTGCGATGCTAGCCACACAGTAATACCTGTTGCAAGATATCTTCCCTGTTCATCTGCCGCAGAGAGAGCAATTTTAAAACCCCTCCAAAGAAAGAAAATCCATGCAGCAACTATTAATACTCCCCCCAAGAAACCTAGCTCCTCAAGTATTATTGCAAATGTAGAATCAGTAAATGCAGTATTCTCAACGAGATACCCAAATCTTTGTCTAGATTGGCCAAACCCTTTCCCAAAAATCCCTCCACTCCCAATCCCTATTAATATTTGTTGCATTTGATATCCTGCCCCTCTTGGGTCAGCTACCTCTCCTTTGAAGATGAGACTAAAATATGTTTTGATTCTGGACATACGGTACGGTTCTAATGCGATTGCAATAGCTGCTAAGAGTGCCCCTAAGGGTAGTATTGCTAGTGAGCTATTCCTATGAAATTTATTTTTTCCAGTAAGAAAAAACATTATAAAGGCGGTTAAGCATATGATTAAGGTTGTTCCCAAATCTGGTTCTAGCAAAATTAGAAGCCCTACTACTCCTAAAATTAGTAGGAATGGGATTAAACTTTTAATAAACTCCTGTTTTGAGTCATCGCTTTTTGAGGCATCACTCTTGTTTTTAGAAAACCAACTTGCAAAGTACATTACAATAGCAAGTTTAGCAAATTCAGCGGGCTGTATTTGTGGTAGTGGCCCTATTTGAAACCATCTCTTAGCACCATTAATATCAACCCCAAAAACTAACACTAATACTAGAAGGGCAATTACGACGATAAGGATAGGGAACGAGAATTTTAAAAGTACTCTGTAGTCAATAATGTACGCTATGAAACCCAAAATTCCTCCGAAAAATAGCCATATGATTTGCTGAATTAAAAAATGAAATTGATTACCAAACTCCTGACTGGCCATATATACACTTGCATCATATATCATAACTGCACCAAAAATTGCCATACCTATCATAATGAATAGGACGGCTTTATCAGGGGAGTGATACTGTTTATTAGACTTCCTTTTGTATTTCTTTTTGCTCGACATTATATGTGTATTAATATACTATATATCTAAGTATGACTCAAAGTAAAAAGAAAATCGTTATTGCTGTCGGTGGTCCTGGGGGATCAGGCAGTACAACAATTTCTAAAATGCTGGCTAAACACTACAATCTTAATCATATCTATGCAGGAGATCTTTTTAGAAAAGCAGCTAAAGAGAAAGATTTTGAAAATTTTGAACAATTTCTTCAGGAGGTCTCTAAGGGAGGTAATCATTTAGATTTTGAGATTGATGCTCTTTTGCAAGAGTATGCTGAGAAAGGCAATGTTGTAATTGATAGTAAGCTTTATGGTGCTCTAGCTAAAAAGAATGGACTTAGATGTGATGTGTCAATCTGGTTAGACGCTAAATGGGGTGTAAAGGCTAAAAGGCATCTGCTTAAAGAGAATCTAAAAGGGATAGAAAAGGTGCTTAAATATATTGATATAATGGGTAGGTTGAGAAAAAGATATAGGGTTGATAAGGAAAAATATTGGCGATTGTATAAAGTTAAGTATAATAAGCCAGAGATGTATTACGATATAGTACTAGAGAGTTCTCATATGGATGAGAAGGAAACATTTAAATTAATTTTGGAAAAAATAAAAGATGGAAGATTCATTGAATAGCAATGCTCCTATTATGGATACCACTGCACCTAATGATATTACTTCCCATGTTCAACCAGAGACTCCAAAGGAGTATATAGAAAACAAAGATAATCTAGAAGACTTAGATTTAACATTTACTAGATGGAAATGTATAAAGTGTGGGTATGTGTATGAGGGTGTTACTCAAATAAAGAAATGTCCCAAATGTGGTAATGAAAATCCTGATATGTTTACTGATGTTGATTAAGCCTCTGCCGAGAGGGGGAATCGAACCCCCACTCTATTGCTAGAACGGGATTTTAAGTCCCGCGCGTCTGCCTATTCCGCCATCTCGGCATAATTTGTGTATTTTATTACACACCAAGGCATTTATCAATACGTTGGAGGTGACGATGGGACTCGAACCCATGGTAGTGGTTTTGCAGACCACGGCCTTAACCAGCTTGGCTACGTCACCCAACGCAGTTAAGATCCAATAGCATCTTTTACAGTTGAAATCTCTAGGGCAATCCTGTTGGATCTATTTTTCACTGAACTGCTCATAATAATAGCAATTTTATCGTCTAAATCCAACTCCCCATATGAATATATGCATTCTACGGATTGTTCAATGGCATCATCTCTATCTTTAGGAATATTTTTCAAATAGTATCCCTTTACCCCACGAAGAAGAGAGTTCTGTCGAATTCTACGTATATCATTGCCAACTTCCCAGATAGGAATGTTTAATCGATGTCTTGAAATACTTTGAGATGTATAACTCGATTCGGATATAATAAGCACACCTTTTAAATTCAATTGATCAACAATATCAAAAAGAGCTGTACCTACAATATCTGTTTCCATGCTAGCGTGTGTATAGCCTGAAATTTTTTGTGGTTTTAGTACATTCTCTACCCTTAGAGCGATATCATTCATCATTTTGACAGCATTGGGAGGGTATAACCCTGTAGATGTCTCCGTAGAGAGCATTACAGCATCACAGCCATCCATTATTGCATTAGCAACATCACTAACCTCAGCTCTTGTTGGCCTAATATTTTCTTTCATTGATTCAAGCATTTGAGTAGCAACAATTACGGGCTTACCAACACATCTACACTTATATACTATTTGTTTTTGAATAATGGGTACCTCTTCTAGAGGTATTTCTACTCCCATGTCTCCTCTTGCGACCATAACCCCATCAACAAAATTAAGAATCTGATCGAAATTATCAATCCCCTCTCTATCCTCTATTTTTGCAATTAGCTTAGTTCTACTCTTACCCATTATCTCTCTCACTTGAGCGACATCATTTACATTTCGAATGAAAGAGGCAGATATGAAATCAAAGTTATTCTCTACAGCAAATTTAATATCATCAATATCTTTCTGATTAAGTGATGGGAAATATAGGTGTGTACTAGGGACATTTACAGTCTTCCTACTCTTTAAAATACCACCTTGAATGACATTACATACAATCTCTTCCCCTTTAATATCAGAAACTTGCAAAGAGATATTTCCATCATCTAAAAGTATTAATGCGCCCCGCGTAATATCATTGTGTAAGCTAGGATACGTAATTTGTATATACTTTTCAGATAGCACCCTCCCTTGTGCATATTCACTAGAAATTATGATGTATGAATTCCCCTTTTTAATCTCTCTCTCTTTTTCAAATCCGGTTACTCTAATTTTGTGTCCCTGTGTATCTATCATTATTGCAACTCTAGGGGTTAATTTCCTTATCAAACTGGATACTCGGTTTAATTCATCGAAGTCCGCAAAAGATGCATTGATTCTTGCTACATCCAGTCCGTTTGAAATCATTTCTGTTAAAACATCCTCATTCCAACTGGAAGGACCAATAGTTGCAACAATTTTTGTTTTACAGAATTCACTCATAATTTAATATACATTATGCCTTGGATTTAAGGAAACTTTCAGGTATCCTATATTATTTATATTTGCATTAGCATATGTATAATATATAAAATGCTAATATAGATTAGATTAATAATATAGAGGAATGAGTAAATTCTTAGGCAAATTAATACAGTATATGCTCTCTGCATATTTTGTTTTAACGATTTACATGGGTATAGAAATGCCTATTAACCCGCTCTACTACATCGCAACCCTATTAATACTTGCCCTTGGAGCATTCCTATCTTCAGCTATTTTGAAATTTCTAACTATAAAGAACAACTTTATAACATCCTTTTTAATGACATTTCTTATTTCGTTTGCTGTTTCATTTCTGTTTGAGAAACTTATGCCCGGTTTTGTTATATCGGAATATACATTTGCTGGCTTTAGAAGTGGTAGTTTAATAATTGATAAGATTTTAGTTACTCCTTGGATGACAATGGGTATCATTAGTGCAACATACTCGTTAATAGTATCACTATCAAAAGTTCTTGAGAAAAGTTCGTAATGTAGTATAATCAAGGCTATGAATTCAAATATACAAAATATACTTCTTTATATACAAATAGGGATTTGCGTTCTTCTCGTTGTTTCAATTTTAATGCAAAACAGAGCAGAAGGGTTAGGGAAAATGTTTGGTGGTGGTGGAGAGGTGTTTAGAACTAAGAGAGGGTTAGAAAAGTTTCTTTATTATTTTACCATCATATTAGTAGTCCTTTTAGTTATCACCTCTTTGTTTTTATATAAATATTCTATATAGAGTAGAGAATGAGTGATTTGCAGAGTGAAAAAAAGAAAAAGAGCAAATCTATGAAGGAGGCCTTTCAATCAATTAATCCTTCAAAAAATATCATTAAGGTAGGTTCTAGTAATAAGAGGGTATCACTTCGAGATTGGTTATGGGAGTATCCCTTTAATATTGGTAAATTTGTGAAGGATACTGCTCCTTTAAGTTTAATCTTAATCTTCTCCATATTAGGTATTGTAATATTCACTTTTTTGAGTAGCTCTTCTTTTGCATCCGTTATTATTAAGGAGAAGGATGATGTTTTTGTTGAGGGTAGTGTAGGTGCAATATCCTCGTTCAACCCTATCTTCATCTCCCAGAGCAATATTGATGCTGATATTAGGGCTTTAGTATTTGAGAAATTTATAAATATATCTAGTAATGGAAAACCCACTGAGGGCATTGCTCAGGAGTGGAGTGTATCTGCTGATGGTAAAACATATGATTTTACTATTTCTGATTCCCATTTTTGGCAAGACGGGGAGCCACTTACCCTAGAGGATGTCCTTTTTACTTTTGAACTTTCTAAGGAGCTATCCTCAAAACATAACTATGACACTATTGGATCTCCATTAGTAGATGTTGATATTAAAAAAATTGATGAAAGAACTATCCGTTTTACTCTACCTCAAAATAATGCAACATTTTTTGAAGCAGTATCAGTGTATATTGTTCCTAAGCATAGGCTTGAGGAAATTGATATTAAAGACATTCCATTCGACTCCTTTGCAAAATATCCACTAGGCTCTGGGGCATATGAAGTATATAGGTCAGAGCCTAATGTCGTATACTTAAGAGCATCAAATTATTACTCTCAAAAACCTAAAATCAATACTTTTGTGTATCGTTTATATTCCAGTTATGAAGCCCTAGAGGCTGCATTTAGAAACGGTATTTTAGATGCAATGGGAACTGTAGATGAGTTCAGTGTTTCCTACAAGGAAGAGTATACAGGGTTTCAGCAGTACTCTGTTGTTTTGAACTCTAGATTAAGAATGATATTTATCAATACTAGAAAAGAGCGTTTAGAGAACAAAGATATTAGGATAGCTCTTAATCATATTACCAATAAGGAGGCACTACTGGAAAAAGCTCAAATATCAGGGAAGATTGCATACGGCCCTATTGCCCAAAGCTCTTGGGCGTATAAGGAAGATAGTATTGTAAAGTATGAGTATGATCCTCAAAAGGCAGAAGAGATTTTTACCAAATTAGGATACAAGAAAATTGAATCAAAAGAGTATTACGAAACAGAGGATGAAAAAATATTGAATTTCTCATTGAGTTACTATGACAATATCCTAAATGAAAGAATAGCACTTGCATTAAAGGAGTTATGGAAACAGGAAGGTGTAGTACTAGATTTTGAGCCGTTGTCATATACTCAGCTTACACAAGAGATAGTTGCTACTAGAGATTTTGAAATGTTGATGTACGAAGTTGAAACTACAATAGATCCTGATCAGTACAACTTATGGCACTCTCTTAAAGCTAACTACCCAGATTTAAACCTCTCAGGGTATAGCTATGATAGAGTGGATATACTTTTAGAAGAGGCTAGGCAAAGTTTGAAAGAAGATAAAAGGATCTCTAATTACGCTTTGTTTCAAAAGTATCTGACACAAGATGCACCCGTTATTTTCCTCTATCATCCTAACTACATCTATGTTGTAAGAGATGATATTAAAATTTCTGATATCTCAAATATTCTCTATCCATACCAAAGATATGAGAATGTATCTGACTGGGAGAAGTAAATGCCAAAGGGGGGATTTGAACCCCCACCCTCTTAACGAAGACTACGTTCTGAACGTAGCGTGTCTGCCAGTTCCACCACTTTGGCAATAGGAGATTCTATCATATTTATAGCT